>DATLJG010000079.1:0-14711 GCA_035538995.1 Hyphomicrobium sp.
GGGTTGAGCAGATCTGCTTTCACTATTTTAAGCGAGCGCCAAAATGGATGCCTACAGCAAGTTCATTCAGACCGTCATAGCGATTGCATTGGTCTGTATTGCGATCCGCCCTCTTCTATCGACGACGCCCGTCGACGCACAGTCCATCACAAACGTGCGCGTCGTTGCATTCGACGTCAGCGCACCGTTGCCCGTGATCGACAGCGGCCCACCACTCCGCGTGAATGTTGTCGATGCGGCGGCGCCGTTGGCCGTCACCATCGCTGGACCGATGCCATTGCCGATCGTAACACGCTAGCCGCCGGCATACCTGATGACGACAAGCGGAAAGCCCTTCGTCGCCGCAGCGCATCGCGCTGAAGCAGGGCATGCGTCCGGAGCGAGGCGCGGATGACGTATGATCGGCTGATGCTTTGCACGATAACAGGCGCCGCTATCGCGGTGGCAATCTTCTCGTTCCAGTTGCTGGAAGCAAAATATGCAGCAGTCTCGTGCCTTCTCGGCTGGACGATGCTTGCGATCGCGGTGTCGGACGCTACGCGCTACATCATTCCCGACGCCCTGTCGCTGCCGTCGATCCCGATCGGGTTGCTCGCGACTCATTTGCTCGACGGTTCCGAACGCAACCCGCCCTTAGTGCTTGAGCACCTCGGAGCAGCGTTACTGGGCGCCGCTCTCCTCTACGGAGTCAGAGCGGCGTACTTCCATTATCGTCACCGCGAAGGATTGGGCCTCGGCGACGTAAAACTTGCAGCGGTTGCGGGCGCCTGGACAGGCATCCAGGGTATGAGCAATGTGCTGCTCCTGGCGTGTATGGCCGCGATCGCCTCGGTCGTGCTCATAAGCCTATGGCAAAGACGCGCCTTGACCAAAGAGACGGCTCTGCCGTTTGGTGTCTTCCTGGCTCCGGCCATCTGGGTGATCTGGTGCTCCGCTGCAATCAGCGGGACACTGTGAGCAACGATCCCGCAGCGTCCTCGTCGGCGGAGCCACTCACTTAATCCGTCCCTCGCCCGCAATATCCGCCCGTCCGCGGCCATCGACGCGGACGTCCCAGGCTGCGGGTCGCGGTGCGAGAGATGCCATGCCGGCGCGCAACGCTTCCGCTGCATCGCTTGCATCTTCCGGATTTCGGATAACAGACGGCCGAATGAAAACGATCAACTCCGTCCGCGTGCGGGAAGTGTCCGTATCGCCGCCAAGAACGTCGCCGAGATACGGGATTTTATTGATCAGCGGGATACCCGATTTGGAATGACCGACCTCTTCCCGGATAAGTCCGCCTAGAACGACCATCTGCCCGCTCTGCACCGCAATTGTGCTTGTGATGCGCCGCTGGGATATGGTTGGAGTCAGCGTATTGGTCCCGCCGCCCAGCCGCCCCGTCGGGTCTTGAACCGCGCTGACCTCCTGCTGAATTTCCATCGTCACGAGACCGTTGCTGTTAATGCGCGGCGTCACGTTCAAGATGACGCCGGTATTCTTGAACTCGATTTCATTGACGGTCGGCGAGTCCGGATTGATCACGCTCTGGGCCTCGCGCGTGATGATCGGCACCTGATCGCCCACTTCCAGGACCGCCTGCTGATTGTGCAGAACCACAACCGACGGGGAGGAAACGATGCGAACGGCCGTCTCTTTTGCAAGAGCATCAATAATCACACGCGGATCCGAATTTAAGTTTCCTGCGATCAAGTTGAGACCCGGCATCACCGGCGCGATCGCAAGCGCATCCGAAGTACTGAAGCCGATGGCGCCCCCCATCCCTTTATTCTTCTGCAGGAAGAATTGAACTCCATATTGCAGGTTCTTGTTGAGCGTAACCTCAGCGAGCGTCGCGTTGATGAGAACCTGCAATGGCGGCCGATCGATGCGCCGCAGGATTTGCAGAATCTTTTTGTAATTGCGCTCCGATGCCTTGATCAGCAGCTTGTTATTACGCTCATCCGGTGTGACCCTCACCTGATCCGATGACGACGCCGATGTGGATGACGCGGCCGTATCCAACGAAGTGTCGTCCTCCTCCGACGCGGCCGCCGCAGGAGCAGATTTCAAAGGCGTGCTATTCGATGCACCGGAGGTGTCGCCGCTGCCGATGCTGCCGATACCCGATGAACTGCTGCTCGTACCGCTCCCCGTTGAATTCGTTGCAGAGTTACCGAAGCTGCTGCCGCTCGAACTCATCGTCGACGCTCCAAGCGTCGGCGCAACTTCCTTTTCCTCTGCGCCGCGCACAGACCCGCTCGAAGATGAGCCGGAAAATGCAGCCATTAGCAGCTTTGCCAGATCTTTCGCTCGACCGTTCTCGACACGATAAACATAGTAGTTGTCGTCGTCCGCACCGCCGTGATCAAGGCGAGCGATCCACTCTCCCGCCTTATCGACCATTTGCAAACGTGGGGCCAAAACCAGGATCGCGTTCAGGCGGCCGATCGTCTGGAATTTGACCGTTCCGCGACCTTGCTTGTCAGTTTGGAAGACCTGCCGCAGCTCTCGCAACACATCATCAGCGGAGGCATTGTCGAGCTTGAAGATCCCTGCCGACTGCCCCTTCATCCAATCGACATCGAACATTGACACGATATCGACGACGGATTGCCGGACCTGGCTCGATCCACGAATAAACAGCAGGTTGTTGAAGACGCTTGCGCGCAGATCCTCCTGCTTGACCATAAGGCCGTCGAGCATCCGCATCATCGCCTCGGTCGAAACATACCGCAGCGCAAAAATGGAAACTCCGTACCCCGCGCCGACCTCATGGCTTTCGCGAACGTAGTCAAATGCCGAGATGCCTTGCTGATGGGCATCCGCCTCCGGAACGATGCGGTAGACATTATTCTCGATCAGCAGCGCCGCATGATTTGTCGCGAGAACACTCTCGAGAACGGAAATTAGCTCGGCCCGTGTGACAGGGCCGCCGGTCGAGATCGTAACCCGGCCCTCGACATGGGAATCGAAGACGTAGGTGATGCCTAATGTATCTTTCAGGATCACCTTCGCCAGTTCGGAGAGATCAGTGTCGCTGAAGTTCAGCTCGTAACCCGACTCCGTCTGGCTGACGCCGGCCCTCGGCGCGCGAGGCATGCGCGCAATTCTATTGTCGCCCGGATATTTTCGCTCGATGGAGCCGGTATTCGCCGTCGGCATCATCTGCGGACCGCCATACGTCGGAGCGGCAGGCGAAAGATCGGCGTTTGACAGCTTTCCAATTTCGTCCGGCGGTTCGATGAGCGGCTTTTCGAGTAACGAGGCACACCCAGAAACGCTGACAACCACAAGTCCGACCAGGGTCAGAACTTTCCACCCAATCATCAACGCTTCCCCCCGTCCTAACTAGGACGCCAATGCTTTTTTTGTTTCGTTGCCCCGATGCTCAGACGAGCACGCCCCACCTCGAACGTTGGCCACGAAGGTGGCTCTTTTACGAATCGATCAGTTGGCGACCATAGCTCGGATAAAAATACGGTGGCCGCTTTTTACCGACCGTCGGGTTTTGAAAAATTTTCTGTTGCGCCTGCGTAACTTCATCTCGCAAGCATAAGTGCGCAAACTTGCACCGAGAGAACTGAGTTGGATTTCCGTGCACTGATTTCGGGTCATGCAAATTTTCTACAAAACGATTTTGAATAATCTCCGATCCATCGAAGAGCAAACTTGCAATAAAAAGTTTTTCGACGAACCCTCCATTTGCTAAACTGGCGCAACTCGACGCCGGCAGGCTTCGTACCTGGCGCTGGAGGGGATGTATGAGTGGAAGTTTCGAAGAGTACTTGCTCAGTGAGCGGCTCATCACACCGAACGACCTGGATAGCGTAGGCAAGTTTCGTCAGGAAACCGGCGCCTCGATTTTTTCAGCCTTACGAAAAGCGTCCAACCTCCAACCCCAGGCATTGCTTCGGGCGGTTGCCGACTTCCACAAGGTCCCGAAGGTCGAGGAAGGCGATTGGGCGACATTCCAACCACCCCAGACCGATATTTCGACGGCGTTCCTGCGGGAAAACAAGATATTTCCATTCGGCGAGATCGACGACGGGATCCTGCTCGCCATGGAGGACCCCTCAGACGTTCAATCGATCAACGCCGTCCGGATAGCCCTACAGCGTGAAATCATTCCGCGCGTCGCCGCCGCCGAAGACATCCTGGCGGCGATCGAACGCAGCGCCCGCGGGCGTGGACCGGCAGCCGTCTGGCAGGAAGCCGATAAAAGCGAAGGCGGCGACGATGTCGAACATCTTCGCGACATGGCGCTCGGCGCGCCGGTTGTCCGTTTTGTCAATCAGATGATCCAGAATGCGGTGCATTCCCGCGCAACGGACATTCACATTGAGCCGTTCGATGGCCGCATCGCCATTCGCATCCGCATCGACGGCATGCTGCGAGACGTCCCTCCCCCGCCCGTACAGATGTCCAAGGCCATCGTCTCCCGCGTGAAGATCTTGTCGGGATTAAACATCGCCGAGCGGCGCCTTCCGCAAGACGGGCGCGCCCGCATCCGCATCAACGAACATCGCCTCGACTTGCGCATCGCGACGATTCCGACCGTTCACGGTGAGGCTGTAGCCATCCGCCTTCTCGATAACGTGCGCCGCATGCTGGACTTCGCTCCGCTCGGCTTTGGTGCGCGCGACGAAGCGGAAATCCGCAAGCATCTCGCCGCTCCATACGGCCTGATGCTGGTCACTGGACCGACTGGGTCCGGCAAGACGACGACACTTGCGACAGCGTTATCGATGCTCAACAAATCTCATCGCAAAATTCTGACGATCGAGGATCCCATCGAGTACGAGCTCGACGGCGTGAACCAGACGCAAGCCAAGCCCTCAATCGGATTGACCTTCGCTGATGCGCTGCGTTCGTTCCTCCGTCACGATCCCGACGTCCTGATGGTCGGCGAAATGCGCGACGGCGAGACGGCGAGCATTGCGATCCATGCCGCCCTGACGGGCCATCTCGTGTTATCGACGCTTCACACGAATACCGCGGCTGGCGCTATCCCTCGCCTTCTCGATATGGGGATCGACTCGTTCCTGCTCGCCTCGTCGCTGAGGTGCGTCGTCGGGCAGCGCTTGGTCCGTGTCCTATGCGACCATTGCAAGCAGCTCTCCAGCGAGGTGCTCTCGCTGGGCGGTGGCCACGACCCCGATACCGATCGACGAGATCAGAAGCACTGGACCGCGGCGGGTTGCGATCGTTGCTTTGGCACGGGCTACTGCGGACGCATCGTTATTACCGAGGTGCTAAGCGTCGATGATGAGATCCGGCAGCTCATTCAACCAAACGCGCAAACGGCTTTGATCGAAGCCACCGCGCGCAAGAAGGGCATGACGACGATGATCATGGACGGCGTCACCAAATGCCTGTCCGGCGTCACCACGCAAGAGGAGGTTCGCCGCGTAGCTCTCGACGTTTGAAACGCGCAAAGACGGCGCCGTCGAAAATAAAAAATTTTGGGAGGACATGTGATGGCGTTGCGCATTCGCAGACATCGGCTCGGCAATCCAACGCTGGTCGCCTAGCCATGCTCTATCGCTACAAGGCGCTGACTCGCACCGGCGCCAGCCTCGCGGGCGAAATGGAAGCCCTGGATCGAACGACAGTTCTCCAGGACTTGCATCAGCTCGGACATTTTCCAATCGAAGTGTCGGAGATCAAGGTATCGCCGACCGGGCAAAGCCGCGCCCGCAGCTCCTTTATGTCCGGCCAGCCGTCGAGCCGTCAGATCACGCACTTCACCCGCGAACTCGGCATGCTCATCAAGGCTGGGTTGCCGCTCGATCAAGCGCTCGCCTTTCTCGAACGGGATGCAGGCTCGAAATCGCTTCGGCTATTGATCGGCCGCATCGGCACGGAGATCAGCGCCGGCAAGAGCCTCTGCGAGGCCATGGAGCTTCAGGGGGATGCCTTCCCGCTGATTTATTCGCGGATGGTCCGTGTTGCAGAAGCGAGCGGCACACTCGAAACGGTCCTTGAACGGATCGCTGCGGGGCGAGAGAAAACACAAAAACTGAAGAGCATGGCGCTTTCCGAAGTGCTCTATCCGGCGATGTTGATTGTGATGGCGATCGCGGCAGTCGCTGTCATGCTGACCGTCGTCGTCCCGCGCTTCAAGGACATGATCAGCAACGCCGGAACGGAGATCCCTGATCAGGCCAAATTCGTCATCGGTGCATCCGACTGGCTACTCGCGAACTGGGAATATCTGATCGGCGGCATCGGAGGCGCGATCCTCCTCGCCGTAGTGGCTTGGCCGAAAATTCGCGGACATGTCGAATCGCTCCTGCTGCGGCTCCCTCTGATCGGGAGCATTCTCAAGCTCAATCTGACTGTCCGCTTCTGCCGCACGCTCGGAATGCTGATCGACAATGGCATTGATCTTCCTTCAGCCATGAAGCTCGTCGCGGATGTGATCGGCAACAGAAAGGCGGCAGCAGCCCTGGACAGTGCCTACGATGCACTCCGCAAGGGGCGCAGCTTTCTGGAGCCGATTTCCCAGTCGGGACTTTTTCCACCTGTTCTGATCAACATGCTTCGCGTTGGCGAGGAAACCGGAAGCCTATCATCGTCCCTGCTGCACATGGCGGAGGTCTTCGAAGAAAAATTGGAGCGAACGGTCGAGCGCACGTTCACGATTTTCGAGCCGGTGATCATTCTCGTCGTCAGCGGCATCATCGCATTCATCATTGTGTCGATCCTGAGTGCGGTCGTCAGCATCAACGATCTTGCCATATGAAGAAGGTAGTGGAAATGAAGGCGCGAAAATCGAAACGTGCAGATTATTGTGAACGGATGCAGCGCGAACGCCCCGGCGAGCTGGGATTCACGCTCATCGAATTGCTTGTCGTGATGGTCATTTTGGTTCTTCTGGCCAGCCTCGTCGCGCCGCGCGTCATCGGCTATCTGGGAAGCTCCCGAACGAAGACGGCCAAGGTGCAGATCGAGAGCTTGGGCACCTCGCTCGAACTCTACAAACTCGATACCGGCCGCTACCCCGATGCGCGTGAAGGTCTGAATGCTCTCGTTCAGCGTCCGGGCAATCTGAAGAGCTGGAACGGCCCCTATCTGAAAAAGGACAAGGTGCCCGTCGATCCGTGGGGCAATCCGTACATCTATCGCTATCCCGGACAGCGCGGGGCATTCGACATCATATCACTCGGTGCCGACAAGAAGGAAGGTGGCCAAGGCGAGGAACAGGATGTCACGAGCTGGCAGTAATCCGCCAACATCGGATCGAAGTGCCGGCTTCACGCTTTTCGAGATGCTGGCCGTACTGGTTGTCATGACGTTGGCCGCCAGTGCGATATCGACGCTGTTTCGCAGCCCGTCGGGTGGCGCGCGTTTGAAGACCGAATCGCTTCTCGCGGCATCGCGGCTGCGGGATATCCGGTCCGGCGCCATGATCTCCGGTTCGGATCGGGTGGCAGTGATCGATGTCGAGCATCGGGCAATCGAATTTGGAAATGGCATCCCTCCGCTCGCGTTTTCGCCGTCGATCGATCTGGATGTCGTCTCAGCGGACAGCGAAAGGATTTCTCCGTCCGCGGCTGCGATCCGATTTTTCCCCAACGGCAGTTCCACTGGCGGCACGATCAATCTCAAATCAAAAGGCAGCGCTTATGAAATTCGCGTCAACTGGCTCACGGGCCGGGTGTCGACCGCGGCGCTCGACTGAGCCTGTGGTGAGTCCCAGCCCGGAAGCCGGATTTACACTGTTCGAGACCCTGGTCGCGATGATGGTTCTGTCGATCGGGCTTGTCAGCTTGTTTGAAGCGCACGCCGGCGCCTTAAAGACGGTCGGCACTGCGGCAGACTATGCGAAGGCACGAATTATCGCCCAGGGCTTGTTAGCCGATGCCGTCTCGGGTTGGCCAAAAAAGCTCACGTCGAAGAAAGGTGTGGCGGATGGCTTCCAATGGTCGGTCCAGTTCTCGCCCGAAACCGCCCCTTGGGCCAGAGTCCGGTCACGCGACGGTTGGAAGCTCCGTCAGGTCCGCGTGATCGTCGCCTGGCCCGGCGGACGGCAGTTGGAATTGAACTCTTTGAAACTGGAACGGGCCAATGGCTAGCGCCCTAAGGCATCGCCCGCCGGGTCATGGGGAAAGCGGCTTCACGCTGATTGAATTGCTCGTGAGTCTGACGATCCTCACAATGATCCTCGGCCTTTTGAGCGCTGCGCTACGTACCCTTTCAAAAAATTGGACCGCCAACGTAAACGGCATCGAAAAGCTCGAAATGCTGTCGCGCGCGTACGACATTTTCGACCGCGACATCTCCGGCATCCGGCGGTTGATCCGCATCACCGATGAGAACCGGCGTTTCGTCTTCACCGGCACCGAAAGCCACCTGTCGTTCGTAACGTCGGAGCCGCCGTATCCGACCGCAGCCGGTCTCTATTTTGTCAACTATTCCTCCGTCGCCAACGGTGCAGGAATGGAACTCGTCCGAGCCCGCGCTCTCTATCAAAGCAAAATGTTCGAATTCCCCGGAGCCACACCGGCAAACCGGGTGTCGCTGCTCACCGGTCCCTTCAAATATCAATTCTCCTATGCCCAGAGAGGAGCGCACGCCGGTAAATGGCTCGCATCCTGGAAAGAACCGAACCGGATGCCGGATATCATCCGCCTGGAGGTTATCGACGCAAGAAGCGGTGCCGTTGTTGCCCAGCCTTTCATCGTCGCGTTGCGGACCGACGCGGAACTCGGCTGCGTGTCGGCAAGCTCTGACGGATGCAGCGCACGCAGTGACGGACAATTCCCCCAGCACGCCCCCGCGGCTCAAGACCATAGCGGGAGATAGGTTATGAGGCGCAAAATTCCGAACGAGCACGTCCCAGCCATCGACGATGGCGAAGGCCGAAGCTCTCGCGAGCAAGGCTTCGTTCTTCTTGTTGTCCTTTGGGTTCTGACATCCGCAGTGATCCTCGTATCGACGTTCAGTGGCGCCGTCCGCGGCAGCACCGCGTCCGCCATTTCCGAAGTCGGCTGGACCAAGTCGCAAGCGCTTCTTGATGCCGGCCTTGAAATTGCCGCCGCGCACCTGATCGACATCGACGAAAGCCGGCGATGGTCCGGAAACGGAACCAAGCACACCTTAACATTCGCAGACGCAACGCTGACGATTACGGCGTTCGACACCAATGGAATGATTGACCTCAACAAGACCGACGATGAAGTCCTGCGCGCCTTTTTCCATAAATTCACGGGTTCCGCCGTCCAGGCTAATCGATTGACCGCGGCCGTGGTGCAGGCGCGCGAAGATGCGTCCGGCGACCAGCAGAATGTATCTGCTGCGGTGGCCAAGGTAACGAATACGTTCTCGGCACAACCGGCTTTCGCCGATGTCCGGCAATTCGGACGGACATCGGGGCTCTCCACTGAAGTTTTCGATCGCATGGCTCCCTATCTCACCGTTTTCAACGGCGACGGATCGATCAATCCGCTGGTTGCGCCGCGGGTGGTTTTGGAAACCATTCCAGATCTCAACCGGGCCGACATCGATCGGCTAAAATACGCCGACAAGTCGTCCGTCGATGACCTGATCGAAAAAGCCCAAACCTACCTGACCGACCGGAGCGGACCTGCGTTCCTCGTAACGGTCAGCGCCCAACGCCCGGATGACGGCTACCGCCTCGTCCGGAAGTTCGCGATAGCCGCCGGCGTCGATCCGTCGGCTCCCTACAGATTGCTCGCGAAATGGCCTGTGGTCAGTACGCCTGCGGAGAAAATGTGATGAATGGAGCTTCGGACGATACAGGCCGCATTCGCCGCTTCTATTCTTGGTGGGTTCACACATTGAGCAGCGTCATCACGCGGCCGCCGACCAAGGAGCGGCCTTGGCGCACGATGCTCTTCCAACATGCGAACGGGCTGCAGATCTTCACCAAAGGCGACGGACCTTTAATCAGCCTTGCGACGCTCAGCAAAGACGCCGGTCCGGGTGAAATCGCCGACGTAAGGCGAATTTTGATCGGCAGGGCCACGCAGGACTCCAAGCAGATATTGCTCCGGCTTTCGCCGACCGAGGTCGTTCAAAGAACGATCCGCGTTCCTAAATCGGCAGTAGACTTGATGAGTTCAATCGTAGAGAACAAGATTGAAACCATCGTCGCATGGACACACGAGAATACGTACTATGGGTATCGCATCGCTGGGTCAGATACGGATTCAGGCGATCAAATCGATACGGAAATCGTCGCAACGACGAAACAACTCGTGGACGGCGCATTGGCTCGGGCGCGCGATATCGGCCTCACGCCGAGCGCGGTTGACTTTGCGCCATCGCCTGAATCGGCTTCGGTCGTCGAGCTTCTCCGGCTGGAGCGAGACCCCGTCAGCAGAACGGCAGGCCGGCTGAATATCACCTTTGGCGCGATTCTGGCCTGCAGCCTGGCAGTCTCGGCGTTCGGCATCTATCGGCAATGGGATCTTCAAACTCAGTACGATGATCTCGACGGCAAGCTCGCGGCCATCAAGATCCGGGTCGACGAAGTCAAACAGCTGAACGAAGAGAACACGAAAATCAAAGATCAGCGCGAACGACTTGCCAAGCGCAAAGTCGACAACCGGCCGGTGATGGAACTGATCGAAGCCCTCAGCCGCGCACTACCGGATTCCGCCTATCTCGACGAATTCGAGATCCACGATAACGAGGCACGCATTGTAGGCAAGTCGTCCGACCCTACGAGCCTGATCGGAACGCTCGAAAGCACGCCAGAATTTGAGGACGTCCGGTTCGCCGCTCCCACGACCCGCGAGGATGGGCAGACACTCGGGACGTTTTCGATCATCGGCAAGATGCAAGGCGAGGGCACCCCGGAGAAACGCCAATGAACGCAATTCCAAAATCCTACGGAGGCTACGTCGCCGTCGCGGTGTTGCTTGCATTCCTTGCCACTGCAGCCCTTATCGCTGCCGCACCGCTCCTGAGTGTCGCGACGCTGGAACGCGCAATCGCCGAAAAGCATGCGTTGCTGCCCCAGCTCCGCGCGAAAGTGGCCCACGAAGATAAGTTGAGAAAAGAGCACGCCGATCTCGCGGCCCTCGGTCAGGATAAAAGCTTGTTGCTCGAAGGCGACAAAACCGGTGTCGCGGGTGCGAATTTGCAAAGCCTCGTCAATTCGCTGGTGAGCGCGAACGGGGGCACCGCTTCCAGCATCCAGATTTTGCCGCCGAAAGAGGACGGCAATCTTATGCAAATATCGGTGAGCGTCGCAATCAATGTCGGGACCGAGGGTCTGCGCGACATCATTCATACGCTCGAAACGGGAATGCCCCTCATCTTCATAGATGACATCACCGTGCGAGCGATCCACGACGATTTCCGGCCACCCGACCCCCACTACGTCGGACCGTTGGATGTTACTTTGCAGGTGAGCGGCTTTGCGGCCCAGAGCGGAGGAGCATCGTGACATGATGAAGTATCGTCCGCTGCTGCTCGCCATTGCCTGCCTCGGATTGTCGGCGCTGGTGTGGTTCGACAATCGGGATGCCATCTTGGCGATGCTCGCGTCCCCACCACCGGACACGTCCCAGCAAACCGCGAGCGTGGATCAAACCGCGAATGACGAAGGAGTGGAACGAAGCGAACCTCCGCCTGCTCCCGAAACCGGGCCCCTGGCAGGCAATCCGTTGGCCAACTTCGACAAGAACCAACTCGAAAATTGGGTGCAAAGGCCCCTCTTCGCGCCAAGCCGCAAAGGGCCGCCTCCCCAAGACGTCAAATCTGCAAGTGCGGCGCCTCCCCCACCGCCCGACTATCAATTGCTTGGGGTCGTGCTCAATTCGGAACGGACGATTGCGGTGCTTCGCAGAGAAGACACGGGAACCGATGTCCGCGTTCAGGTCGGCGACATGATTGGAGGATGGCTTGTCGCGTCAGTCGAACGCGAAGCGGTGATACTCAAACGCGATGAAGAAGAACCTCAAGTCGTCCGGTTCAAAAAGCCGTGCGTAAAATCCATCAGCACGGCGTGTCCCTAGACGACGGTCACCTTGCCTCAAAAACAGATATCAGGGCATCGGCGTCGGTTCCGGCGGTTGTGCAGGCGATGTCTTGGACTCTTTCGAACCGTCCGGGACCGCAATCAAGACTTTCTCGACGCCCGTAACATTCTTTTTCGATCGGACGATCATGTAGTTTTGATTGCGAAGCAATCGCTCGAGTATCGTCGGCAAGTTTCCCTGCAGTGTCACCGTCATTGGATCGCTCGCACCGGCCTCGCCGTCCCCAGCAAGTTCGACGCCGTACTTGTCACGTAGCGCGGCAAGCACATCTCGAACCGTAGCGTTATCGACATTGACCTCGATGCTTTTCGCAGGGTCGTCGCTTTTGATCATCACGCCCTCTGCGTGACCATCGGAAGGGCCAAGCAGGAGCGCCAGCACAAAAAAAAGGGACAGCCTCCCGATTTGGGTGCGGCGGTTAGAGATTCCGTGCGTCATGCTTTGTATCTACTGTTGAAACAACGGAGGTCACTCTCCATTCAATAGCAGCCTGCATCAAGCATGCATTTATCGAAGCGCCAATTATCGAAACCCCACCGCTCGTAGGACCACGGCTCCCAACCCTTTCCCATCCGCAAATTGCACCGGTACATGACTTTCATGCAGCGTTGGAAATTCTCGCATATGCCTTCATGCCGATGGCGGTGATAAATACCCAACCGCGGATCCCAACCGAACATCGGGCGGCAGTGGAAGCCGTGCGCTTTCTGAACGGATGAATTCTGATCCGTTGTGTAAGGAAGATTTGAAAGGCTAAGCGCCGCCACCGGCCCGCTCAATAAAAACGCGATTCCGAGGCTGACCCAGAAAAGCTTTAACCACGTAAAACACCGTCTCGACTTAACCACCCCAGCCCCCATCAAACCGATGCGCCTCAGCAGCGCAAAGCAACTCGCTGCGCGATTATAGAGTGACTTCAATCAAGTTTTCTCGAGAAAATCGACGGCAAGTCGATTGAAAACTCGATCGTCACATGACAGCCACGGCTCCGTTGACGAGAACCGATCAAAGCCGTGCGCATTTCTGCTTACCGAGGCCGGAGTGCTTGACGGGCGGCCGTTGCTGGCGAACGACCGCCCAACTCGTGCTCACATGCCCATGGCTTTGTGCGCTTCTTCCATATGCTTGATGCATCCGGTCATATCACTTTTCTTCATGGCGGCTTTTGATTGACTCAGATGCATTTTCGCCGACTTCTGCATCTCCGCGTCGGTCATTTTGGCGACTTGGGCATCCATTTGCTGCATGTGGCCATCGGTGCACCATGCCTCTTTATCCTGGCCGTAGGCTGGCGCCAGAGCCATCAGGGCCACAAAACCTGTCGCGAACAGAACTCTCATGGCATTCCTCCTTCACATTCGACCGAGGAATTCGGCCTGACCTCCCAACGTTTCAGTACGGAGTTAGTTACGGGTGTTCTCTTCTCTTTTTGCCGGGGCTCCGTAAATGCCGGGTACTTAGCCAGATTTCCTTAAGGGCATAGCGCAGGCCAGCGCTGTGCGAGCTTGATGTCGGATCCGACACCGCGCCGGGAAGAATGAACTGCATGGATGCCGCCGGAGATTTCACTCCTGCAACCCTCGACGCCAGAATTGCTCGGGGCTTTGTTGTAAGTGAAGCGGTCGTCGGCGCACTTCGAAAGAGCCGGAACTCCGGTATGACTTGATTGTAACTATTCGAACAACTTTCTGCCAAGCCGTCAAAGCTTATCAGGAGCGTCTGCCTTATGCCCAACTTCTCCCAATCCAGGCGCTGATCGAAGTAGAGCGGGTTCTATACCAATGCCGAAAATCGCGGCTCGGGTCGGCCCAACCGTTTCAAAGGTCGCTGAGGTCACGGTCTATTTTTGGATCATGAAGGTTCTTGCCACGACGCTTGGCGAGACGACCGGCGACTACATCTCCATGACGCTCAATCTCGGTTATTACCTTGGGCTGGCAATTACCTTTTGCGCACTCATCGTCATCCTCGCCGCCCAAATCGCCTCGCGAGATTATCATCCACTGCTGTTCTGGATTGCCATCATCGCGACGACGACGGCGGGAACCGAAATCTCCGATTTCATGGATCGGTCGCTTGGGCTCGGCTATCTCGAAGGCACAGGGCTTCTTCTGTTTGGACTGCTCGCTTCGCTGGCAATCTGGTACTACCGCGATCGCAGCCTCCGTATTTATCCAATCACACGTAAAGATACCGAGATCATGTTTTGGACGGCTGTTCTGTTTTCCAACAGCCTCGGGACTGCTTTTGGCGACTTTCTCGTCGATAATCTGGGTTTGACATTCATTCAAGGCGCGCTTGTAACGGCTGGGGTCATCGCTCTCGTCGGCGTTCTGCACTACTATCGCACCGTCAATGACGTCGCCTTGTTCTGGATTGCCTTCATTTTCACGCGCCCCTTCGGCGCGACGTTCGGCGACTTTCTTACCAAGCCGGTTTCTTCCGGCGGCTTGGACATACCACGAGAGTACGCCTCTCTGATTACGCTTGGATTGCTTCTCGCGATCTTATTCGCGTCTTCGAAGTGGACCGATCAAGATGATAGAGAAAACGCTTAGCGCCAACGGCGTCGCCCGTGTCTCCGATTAAGCCGGGTTGCGATTTTCTCGGGCTCAGTAAAAAATCTTGGGAAATAGAAATCTGAACGGGAGAAGCGACCATGACATTTCCCTCCGGTTGGGTCGCATGGGCTCTCCTTTCGGCTTTTTTTGC
>DATLJG010000080.1:0-1600 GCA_035538995.1 Hyphomicrobium sp.
TGCGCGAGGCCGCAATCGGGATTAAATCCCGGCGTACCATTCGTAGCCGCGATCTTCCCAGAAACCGCCTTTGCCACCGCCGATGCCGACCATCGACGACACGGCTTCGATCCGCATCACATATTTCGCGTGCTTGTAGCCAAGCTGCCGCTCGACCCTCAGACGAAGGGGAGCGCCGTGCGGAACCGACAGGGCCGCATCGTTCATGTCATAGGCCAGGATAGTCTGCGGATGAAACGCATCGATCAGATCAATGCTCTCGTAATAGCGAGCGCCGGGAGCCAGCATGTCGGCGCAATGAAAGACGAGGTAACGCGCTTCCGGTTTTAATCCGACGCTCTGCAGCAGCGGCGTCATCTGCGCGCCCTTCCATTTGCCGATGGCGCTCCAGCCTTCGACGCAATCGTGCCGCGTGATCTGCGTCCGCGACGGCAGCCGGCGTAGCTCATCAAGGCTTAGTTCGGTCGGGCGCGCGACAAGTCCGTCAATCTTCAAACGCCAATTCGAAAAGCCGAGCGGCACCTGCGCCTGATAAGTCGGATCATCGACGTTGAGCGAACCGTTGGCCTTGAAGTGCGCCGACAGATCGCTTTCGCTGAATTCTTTTGCCAGCGACCTCTGCGACAGCACGAACCGCTGCACCCGCTGCGTCACGCCCTCGGCCTTGCCGAGAATATCGCGAAATGCCGGAGACTGGGAAAGCTGATCGCAACCGCCGAGCAGCAAAGCGCCGCCGGCAGCGGAAAGCCGCGTGAGAAAACCGCGACGGCTGAGCTTCGAGTTGAATTCCATGGCCCTACTCCGCCGGCTCGATGCGATAGCGCCCGGTAATCATCGAACGCATGTTGTTCCAAACGCCGGAAATAAGCACCATGAAGACGTGAACGAAGACGAACAGCACGATGCCCGTCGCGCAGAGGAAATGTACCGTACGCGCCGACTGCCGCCCTCCGAAAAAATCGACAAGAAATGGAAACGCCGCATCCAGCGCTGGCGACATCGTCATCCCCGACAGAACCACCAGCGGCAGCAGCACCAGAATGACGGCGAGGTACGCGAGCTTCTGCAGCACGTTGTAGCGCTTCGCATCCTCACCTTTCGGAAATTTCAGTTTCAGATGCTCGACGATGTCGTGACCGATGTTTTTCAGCTGCCGCCCAGTTGGCGCCAGATCGCGCCGCAGGTGGCCGCTGACGAGCGCATAGGTCAGATAGGCAAAGCCGTTCAGGACAAAGAGCCACGCAAAAAAGAAATGCCAGCGCCGTCCCGTCGCGAGATCGCGATAGGACGGGAGCGTGATCCAGCTCGGAAAGCCGACGGCTTCCCAGCGCCCGTTCGCGCCCTTGGAAAGACCGAGCACACCGGTCGTATCGAAGGTCACGCTACCGATCGTCGTCTGACCCGCGTACTTCCCATCGGGTTTCTGAACCGCCCGCATCGAAAGCACTTCATGCGCAGGATCGGAGCGATTGCCGAGATACAGACTTGTATGAGCGTTGAAGATCTGCAGCCCGCTCATCAGCAGGATAGCCAGGCAAAGAACGTTAATCCAATGGGTCAAACGCACCGGCAGCGTATGCCGGTAGACGATTTCCCCCGT
>DATLJG010000081.1:0-2656 GCA_035538995.1 Hyphomicrobium sp.
CGACGCGCGTCATAGACTTTCCAGTAGCCGTGATCCCAGCGGATGCGGCGCCAGTCGATAAAGCCCATGCGGTGCAACCGTTCGGTGACAACGCCCGGATCGTCCCGCATCTCCCGATGATCGGCAAGAACCGGCGTTGCCATCGCGAATGCCACGACGGCCGTTGCGAATGCGCGACGCGCAAAGCGAGAGACTTGGATCATTGAACTCTACCTTCTTTTGGAAATGTTAGTCAGGATGGCACCGGATAAACGGAAATGACCCGGCTTGGTTCCCTTTTCATGGGAGTAAGCAGGAAATGAGACAAGGGCCCATCAGTACACTTCCGATTATTCAACATCCTTAAGTTGAGCCGCGAGGTGATGCGTCGCGAATCCGCTTGCGCGTTTCAACGCTAGGTATTGCTGACGCGCGCGTTCGCGGTTGACGTTCGGAGATTTCGTCGCGGCAATAAGAATGTTTTTCGACGTGTGTTCAGTCGAAACGAATTCGATCATTGTCACTTTATAGCCCGATGCTTCGAGCAGCAGCCCGCGCGCCGCGTCGGTGACGAGATCGGCCTGGCGCTGCTTCAGCAGCGGATATCTGATAATCCCCGCAATACCGTCATTCGTATCTTTGATCTGCGGCGCCAGTTCATGCTGACAGCACGGCGCCACCAGGATCATTTGCGCAGCCCCCAAAATGCCGAGCGCCAGAGCGTCGTCCGTTGCCGTATCGCAAGCATGCAGAGCTATGACGACCTCTGCGGCTTTGCGCGCCGATTGCTGCGCCTCCGCTGCCTCGAAGGACAAACCGGAAAAACCGATTTTTCCCGCCAGCTCGTTGCAAAGTTCGACAAGATCGCCGCGAACCTCGATACCCGTCATGTCGCAAGCGCGATCCAGCGTCGTGCGAATGTGATCGTAAAGCGCGAACGTCAGGTAGCCTTTGCCCGATCCGATATCGACCACCGACAGCGGCGCGTCGCCCTGAAGCGCATCGGCATCCTTCAGCAGCCCGTCGAAAATTTCGACGAAGCGGCAGATCTGCCGGTATTTGCCCTGCATCGTCGGCTTGATGCGGCCATCCGCATCCGAGACCTGCAACGCCTTAAGATAAGGCCGATCCGGCGCGACGAGATACGATTTCGAACGGTCATGCGCCTCGGGCTCCACCGCCTGCCGCGACGGTTTGCCGACAGAAAGATGCGGCACGCGCTTTTTGCTGTAGGTCAGAGTCACGTCGCGTTCCGTCGAAAACAGCGTCGCGCTGAGATACACATCGCCGATCTTCGATTTGATGTGATTGATGCCGTCATTGATCGAGAAGGTTTTCGTCTCGTCCTTGCGCGCCAGACTGGTGACGATTTTCAGATGCGGAACGTCCTTCAAAAGCACGAGCGTCGCGACGGCCTTGCTCGGCTCGCCATCCCCGCGAAATTTGCCAAGCGTCAGCCTGACGAACGTGTTGCTTTCGAGCGCAGCGGCAAGCGCCGATATGAACGCGGACTTCTCCTCGTGCTTCGGCGTCATGATGCCCCGGACGTATCGAAGCGCGTCTGACGCCACGTATTAATCTTTTCCATCAGCCATTCCCACGCTTCTTCCTCGTGCGGACCCGCGGTCTTCGAAATCGCAATTTCGAGATACTTCAATTCGCTTTCGACTTTTTCGGGCGGCAGCATCTTGAGCCGCGTCGTCAACACCGCCAATTCGAGCACGGCGGCTTGCGCCCGGTTAAATCCTTCCCAGACCTTATGCGTCTGCTGATGAACGATCGAACAGACAAACCGCGGTCGCTGCTCGTCCTCGATGAAGCGTTCGACCTTCAATTCCCAATGCGAAACGCAATCGGCGAGACGACGCCCGTCGATCTTCGTTGCGGGCTCCAGCGGCCACAGCTTGCGGCCGGTGACGCCGCCGGCAAAAACCCGAACGTCGTCGGTGTGGCTCGCCACGGCAAACGGATGCGCGTTGAGATTTTCGAGCGTCCGCGACGGCTTGAACGGCGCGATGATCCAATGCGGCCCGTCTGCGATCAGCCCGAGCGGCGCGATATAGGGCTCGCCCGCAGCGTCGAGCGTCGTGATGATGGTTTCAACAATGCGCGGCATCACGTCTATCCTTCGCCGTTCAGAATGGCTCGCAAGCGGGCGTCGTCGGAAGGTCCAAAAATGGACCACGAAAGGCAACCTCGCGCAACGATCGACGGCAGCACAGAGTCAACGACGCCGCGCCCCGCTAACGCATCGATGCTCTCGGCCTTATCGACGTCGACGGATTTAAGCAGCAGCAGACGCGCGCCCAAAAGCTCCGCGAGACGTGCCGCCAGGCTGTCCGACGTCGCGTCCCAATTGGCGGCAATAGACTCATCAACCGAGATCATCCGCAGCGGCGCCCAGACCGGCACTTGGCTTTGCCGAAATGCGAAAGACATATCTTCGAGCGTCTCGACGATCCTCAATCGCTCCTGTTGCGCTGACATGAACTCGGCCATCTGGCGCATCGCCAGCATGGCCAGCCGATGCGCGGTTCCATCATCGTATCCCATTGTGGGCTGCAATGCCCGGATGGCGTCCGCGAACGGCCCGCCTCCCGGGACAATGACGACAGGAATTTTCGCGCTGACGATGGTCGCCAGGACCGACGCCATCCGGCCCGTCTCGGCGAGACTG
>DATLJG010000082.1:0-1566 GCA_035538995.1 Hyphomicrobium sp.
CGGCCGTTTTCAGCGCTTCGCGCTCTTCGGTTTTTTGCTTTCCATCCATATTCCGAACCTCCTCACGTAAAGAGGTCATGGGCTTTGGTCAGCGCGGTTACCAGCGCATCGACCTCGGCTTTCGTATTGTACAACGCGAACGAGGCGCGGCAGGTTGCCGTTACGCCCAGGCGTTCCATCAGCGGCTGCGCGCAATGGTGGCCTGCGCGTATCGCAACACCGGAGCGATCGATGATGGTCGAGACGTCGTGCGGATGCAGCCCGTCAATGGTAAACGAGAAAATGGCGCCTTTGCCGGGCGCGGTCCCGTAGAGCTTCAGCCATGGCAGTGCCGACAGCTGCTCCGCCGCGTAGGCTCCAAGCTCGGCCTCGTAGCGCGCTATTCTTTCGCGACCGATCTGCATCATGTAGTTGAGCGCCGCGCCAAGCCCGACGGCTTCGACGATCGCCGGAGTTCCCGCTTCGAAACGATGGGGCGGCTTATTGTACGTGATGCGGTCGAGCGTGACGCTTTCGATCATGTCGCCGCCGCCTTCGTAGGGCCGCATGGCGTCGAGCAACTGGCGCTTGGCATAAAGCACGCCAATGCCCGAAGGGCCGTAGGTCTTGTGCCCGGTGAAGACGTAGAAATCGCAATCGAGATCGCGAACATCGACGGGCATGTGCACGGCGCTCTGGCTGCCGTCGATCAACACCGGCACGCCCTTTGCGTGAGCGATCCGAACGATTTCCTTCACCGGATTAACGGTGCCGAGCACGTTGGACATGTGCGTGACGGCGACCATCTTCGTGCGCTTGGTGATCATCTGATCGAGCTTGTCGATCATCAGCTCGCCGCTGTCCGTCATCGGCGCCCACTTCAACACCGCGCCGTCGCGCTCGCGCAGAAAATGCCACGGCACGATGTTGGCGTGATGCTCCATGATCGTGACGACGATTTCGTCACCGTGTCCGATGCGGGGCTCACCGAAGGAGCGCGCGACCAAATTGATGGCGCTCGTCGCATTGCGCGTGAAGATAATCTCTTCCGCATGCTCGGCGTTGAGGAAGCGGCGGGTGGTTTCGCGCGCTGCTTCGTAATGATCGGTCGCGACGTTCGACAGATGATGCAGGCCACGATGCACGTTGGCGTATTCGAAACGATAGGCATAGTCCATCGCATCGATCACGGAGCGCGGTTTCTGCGCCGACGCACCGTTATCGAGATAGACCAGCGGCCGATCATGGACCTCGCGGAAAAGTATCGGAAAGTCGGCGCGGATCAGATCGACGTCGTACGGCGCGGCCGTCAGGCCCGTTTGCGACCCCGTGCTGCGCGAAGCAATTCTCGTTTCACTTTCCATTCCGTTCCTATCCACGAACCTGGCCCGCGAGCCAGTTCGTTGCCAACGTCATCAGCGCGGCGTGCAGTTCGGTGTTCTCAACCTTATCGATCGCTTCGCCGATGAAGGATTCAATCATCAGCGCGCGTGCTTCGCTTTCGGGGATGCCGCGCGAGCGACAATAGAACAGCAAGTCCGGATCGAGTTCGGCGGACGTCGTGCCGTGGCCGCAGACAACGTCGTC
>DATLJG010000083.1:0-2485 GCA_035538995.1 Hyphomicrobium sp.
ACATCGTTCGGCGAAATCGGTCGTCCACGCCTCGCAAGAGGAAGGACAAATCCCGCTTCCTGCGCTCATCAATCAGGCGCTGTCGTTTCTGCAATCGGGCAATGTAAACGGCGCGCGGCTCACTTTGGCGCGCGCGCCCGCGTCAGCACGCGACGATGCCTTCGCATGCAAAGCCTTTTCTCTGATCTACCTCAGCGCCAATGACTACGATCAGGCCATTGCGTGGTTCGATAACGCTCTCCGGCTGAACGACAAGAATGCCGAGGCTCTTTCCGGCAAAGGCACGGCCCTTCAGGGCGCGGGACGGTTGGCCGAGGCGGTCGCGAGCTTCGATCGCGCGCTTGCGTTGACCGTTGCCGATCCGGAGACATGGTATAATCGCGGCGTGGCGCTCGACGCGCTCGGCGATATCGAAGCTGCCTTGCAGTCCTACGATACGGCGCTCGCGCATCGTCCGGTCTATGCCCGGGCGCTGGCACGGCGTTCCGCAGCACTCGCCAAGCTCGGACGTTTTGAAGAGGCGCTCGCCACCGCTAACACGTTGATTGCGGTTGCCACCGAAAACCGCGCCGATGCCTGGTGCTTGAGGGGCAACATGCTGCAAGAGCTCGGACGCTATTCCGATGCCATTGCGGCCTACAACCAAACGCTGGGGATTGATCCCAACTACGTCGCCGCATTGATCAACCGCGCGACCGCTAACGCCGAGATCGGCAAGTTGGACGACGCCCTTCGCGATCTTGATGTCGTTCTCAGGGTGGCTTCCGATCCCGCCGATGCGCTGATCTCACGCGCCAATGTTCTGCAGAATCTCGGTCGCAACGCCGCAGCTCTCGAAGATTACAAGAGCGCGTTTGCGCTTCGCCCGCTGATCACGCACGCGGCGGTGACGAAAGAGCCGGAATTCCGTGCTCTCTTTATCTTCGCGCCCGTTTCTGGAAATACGCCAATTCACGACATGATCGGCTTCTCGAATTTCGAAAGCCATCTGCTCATGTTGCTTCCCGGCGTTGTTTATGACGCCGACTTTTTGCGCACCAAAACCGATGTGGTCGTCAACCTCGTCTCCGACGCCGACCGGAGCGCGGAGGCGCTTGCCGACGCAACGCGCCTGACGCAACACTTGGCCAAACCGGTTATCAATGCGCCCGAGAAAATTCTCTCGACCGAGCGCGATCATGTTTCTCGGCTGTTGGGCGACACAACGGGCTGCGTTGTGCCGCAGACACGCCGATACGCTCGAGACGAACTGCTGGCGATACTTCGAACTGGCACATTCTGCATGCCATTTCCGCTGATCGCGCGTATCGCAGGCACACACGGCGGCGATGACATGGAACGGCTTGAGGGGCAGCCCGGACTCGAAGCGTTCGTTCGTTCTCACGAAGCCACGGAATACTATCTTTCAGAATTCATCGACTATCGCTCGGCCGATGGATACTTCAGGAAATACCGTTTCATTTTCGTTGGAGAAAAAATTCTTCCCTATCATTTGGCGATCCACGATCAATGGAAGGTGCACCACGCATCGACCGACATGGCAAACCATTTGTGGATGCAGGGAGAAGAGAAGGTTTTTCTGGAATGGCCGCAAATCGTTTTTCCTCCAGCGACATTCGAGGCGCTGCGCGCGATCCGCTCAAAGCTCGATCTCGACTACTTCGGAATCGATTGCGCGCTTACACACGATCAGAAAGTCGTGGTCTTTGAGGTCAACGCTTCGATGCTCGTTCATTTGCGCAACGAGCAGTTCCCATACAAGAACCCGGCGGTGCGCCGTATCAAAGCGGCGTTTGCCGAACTGCTGCGCGACAAAGCCATGAGTCAGCGGCCGGGCTGAATCTCTTGATCAGCCGGACAGCGTTTTGCTGCGAGTTCGGAAATCGCGTCAAAGAACAAGTCTATGTCGTCGCGCGTCGTGCGATGATTGATGATGGCGCAGCGAACCACCGTTTCGCCATTGATCATGGTCCACGAGGGCGCGGCGATACCGCTTTCGTGGAGGTTGAGAACCAACTCGCGGTTGACGCTCGAGTCCTCGACGTCTCGCATGCCGAAGCAGACGATGCTTAGCGATACCGGCGCTTTCAGCGTGAAGATCGAACTGCTTTCGACCTTGCTCGCGAGATAAAGGGCGAGCTGGCAATTCTGCCAAATTGCGTCCCCGATCTTGCCTGCGCCGAGCGTTTCGATCGTCATCCATGTTTTCAACGCGCGGAAGCCGCGCGACAGGTCTGGTCCCAAATCGCATGGCCATGTCGTCCCGGCGGCAAGTCCGCGATCGGCGCGCTGCAAGTATGACGTCGGAGAGGCAAATGCGGCCTTATGCTTATCTCCGTCGCGCACGAGGAGAAATCCGGCGTCGTAGGGTACGTGTCCCCATTTGTGAAAATCGAAGGCGACCGAATCGGATTTTTCGATGCCCTTCAGCAAAGGACGCAGCTTATCGGAAAAGGCCAGTAGGGCTCCGATGGCTCCATCGACG
>DATLJG010000084.1:0-4001 GCA_035538995.1 Hyphomicrobium sp.
GGGAGCAGGGCGACCTCATCGCGAAGCTGCAAAGCACCGACGGCAAAGCGAAGGCCAGCGAGGACGACCGCGCAGCCGAGATCAAGCGTCTGACGCTGGCGCTCGCCAAGGCCGAAGCCGATCTCTCGGCGATGCAGGCAAACGTCGGCGGGGACGATGCTGAACGCATGGCCCTTGAAGATCGTCTGGCCGATCTGCAGACGGCAAGCGACGCCAAGTCGACGGAACTCGCAAAGCTGCGGGCCGCGGTCAAAGCCTACGAGGAGGGCGGTGAGCAATCGCCCGGCATCGTGCAAAAAGCGGATATCAGCGCATTGCAGGTCGAGGTTGAAGAACAGCGGCGCACGATCGCCGGTCTTCGCGCTGAAATCGCTGCGAGCCAAGAGCGGCTCGCACGGCAAGCGCAGCACTTCCACGATGAAATCCGCCGAATGGGAACGCAGCGGACCAGCGACGCGCAGGACGGCGGGATCGTTGCGCGAAAGTCATTGGCCGAGCGGATTTCCGCACCCCGGCAAGTGCAGTCGCCGGACCATGAGGCTGTCGAGAGTGATGACGCCGCGACAGCGGCCGTCGCGCGCGATGTTCGGCCGCCCTATCTTCGCGCCCTGAATGGCAACAGCGGCGGAGCCAATGCCGATGCCAGTTCGGGTAACGCTGCCGCGGCACCATCGTCTCCGGACGGGGATCGTCCGCCGCCGTTGCCGTCAACGGAAGGCGAAAGCAAAGTTGCGGGCGCTCTCAATGCGCCGCCGGTCCGCCGGCCGCGTCTGCTTGAGCGCATCAGCGGGCTCGATAAGCGGTAAGGCGCGCCAGCGAGCCCGCCCCCGATGCTGCGCCAGCGGCAAATTCAATCCTTTCATGCAACACTGGCGCGACCTAAATTGTTATTAGAAACGTGGGCTTATTGACGGAATATCGGCGCCGTCACCGGATGAGATCGAGTCATGGCCAGCGACAATTTCACGAACAAGCCACTTCCGCGCGACGACGGCCATTCACACGACGACCATCATGACCACGATGCGCCGCACAGCCACAGTGGGCACGACGGGCATGGTCACAGTCATGCTCCGGCGGATTTCGGGTTTGCCTTCGCGCTCGGGACCGGCCTCAACGTGGCATTCATCGTCGTCGAGGCGATTGCTGGGTTTTGGGCGAACTCCGTCGCGCTGATCGCCGACGCGGGACATAATCTGAGCGATGTGCTGGGCCTGCTGATTGCCTGGGGCGCGAGCATTCTGATGAAGCGGCGCCCGACGCTGCATTACACTTACGGTTTCGGATCGTCGACAATCCTGGCGGCTCTCGCCAACGCGGTTCTCTTGCTCGTCGCCGTAGGCGCTATCGCGTTGGAGGCGGTGCAGCGGCTTGGGACAACACCTCCAGTCGCGGGAAAAACGGTGATTGTCGTTGCGGCTATCGGTATTCTCATCAACGGGTTTACCGCCTGGCTTTTCGCATCCGGGCGGCATCGCGATGTCAACATTCGGGGGGCCTACTTGCATATGGCCGCCGATGCCGCGATTTCCTTCGGCGTCGTGTTGGCTGGATTTGTGATGTTGATGACGGATTGGAACTGGCTCGACCCGGTCGTCAGTCTCGTCATCGCTGGAATCATCGTCTGGAGCACCTGGGGGCTGTTGCGGGACACGATGCGCCTGGCGCTGCACGGCGTTCCGGCCGGGATCAGCACGGCGCGCGTTTCGAGCCGGTTGGCGGAACTGCCCGGCGTCACAGGCATCCACGACCTGCACATCTGGCCGATGAGCACGACGGAAACGGCTCTGACATGCCATCTGGTCATGCCCGGGGGCCATCCAGGCGATGCGTTCATTTCCCGCGCCACCAAAATACTGCATGACGAATTCGAAATTCGTCATACGACGTTGCAGTTCGAGGTCGGGCCGGAAGCGCCGTGCGGCCTGGAAAAAGGCTGCGTCGCCGGCAATGGCGTCGCCCAGACCGGAACTTAATCCGGGCGGCGGGCGTATTGGTAAACGCCGGGCCAACAATCGAAATGGACAATCGGGGCGGAATGTCTCAAAGTGCTCAGTGTAGTGATATCGCGTTAGTTATTTTGCGACGTCGTTTTGAGCCCCATTTTCGAGCATCATAAAAACATTATTTGAATAGGCTCGCCGTCGATCAAGTCTGGCCCTAGCGCCAGTGTTTCGGAGTGCGTGTGTTGAGTTTAATTCTCGATGAGGTCGCCTCTTCGGCGCAACCGGTCGCCCCTTCCAAGCTCGACTTCGATGCGGATGCGCATGTTCGTTCATTGGCGCGCAACGAGCTTTTATTCGAAGCCGGCGATCTCAAGACAGCTCTTTACCGGGTCGAGGCCGGGGTGCTTCGCATTTATACGGCACGCCCTGGGGCTGAGCCTGATGTCGTCGAATACGCATTAGCCGGTGACCTCGTCGGCATGGGGTTTCTGGAGCGTCACGCCGTCAGCGCGCGTGCGGAAGTCGAAACGAATGTCAGATGTTTTCCGCTCGATGCTTTGACCGATCTGGCGGCACGGGACGAGCGGACGAAAGTTCGTTTCGATAAAGCGGTGCGGCGTGAGTTCGCGTTCCGCCGCGATAGTCTCGCTCAATCGGGCCGCTCGCGATCGATCGTGCGTTTGGCCGCCTTCCTGGTGGCGTTGGTCCAGCAGAATGTTCAGGAAGGTCGCGATCCGGAATTGATCGATGACGCGCCGAATTGTTCGGTCGTTGCCGATTATCTGGGGCTGAGCCTGGATGCGCTGGAAGCAAATCTTGGCGAACTCGAAAAACGCGGCTTGATCGAACCGGCCAATCGCGCACTGCGCGTCACGAACCTCGCCGGCTTGAAAAGTCTGGCGGACGAAGTCAGCGACGGCTTGCTGCAATCGGACCTGCCGGGCGAACCGACCTACCTTCGATAATCATCGCTTCACTTCCCCGGCGCAAATCGCGTATCCGGCTCCAGCAGGGTATAGCCCGCGAACCTTTGAGCGGCTTCGCGCTGCTGCCTTGTCATGAGGGCCCGTCGGGCGACTGTGATCACTTTGGCGAATAGCGGCAGGTCAATCCACCGCTTGTGGCGCTGCGCTTCGTCCAGGAGGTAACGAACCTCTCGCCGTTTCCATCCGTGATCTTCGAAGAAGCCGAACCAATCGGAGGGCGCAAATTTGAACGGCGCATTGCGCAGCCGGTTACCCATCTGGAGTTGCCTTCTCTTGATGAGCTCCGGAGAGAAGTAGTCGACGAGCCAGTACTTAGCGGAATCGAGCTTTCTCAGATCGGCGGCAAGTGCGGCAACATCCTCGTTCGTCCAGTATGGGACGAGGCCTTCGGTCAAGATCAGCAGCTTTTTCGCGCGCGCATTGGCTTCGGCGAGAAGGTTCCGCCGGGCCGCCACGTCGGCGAGATCGCATTCGATGCGCGTTAACCGGCATTGCGGTGTTTCGCTCGATAGGCGTTCTTCCTTGTATTCGATCACGTGCGGATAGTCGGCTTCGATCCAGGTCATGGACGGCGGCAAATCCAATCGATAGGGGCGCGTGTCCAATCCGGCCCCGAGGTTCAACACCGTATCGACGCCCTGGCGGATGGCGAGGCGAATAAAGTCATCGATGATGCAGGTCCGCATGACGATGGCCCATGCGGTGATCGACGGCCGGGGCATGGCGTCGGCGATCTTGCGGCCGTGCTCGCCGGCAAGACGTCTGGCAAGCGGATCGCGAAAGAGTGCGTCGGGCCGCTCCGTTTCGACGCTCCGATGATGAGCGATCCAGAATGCCGTGTCCGACACATTTTTGATCAGTGCGGTCGTCGCCATGTGGCGCTCCATTCGGGTTAATCGCGATGCTTTTCCACGAAGGCGCGTGGGCCCAAACGTTTCCTAATTTTAAATTCGCGGAAACATCCAGGAAATGTGCGCACCGGCATGATCGCTTTGTCTTTGGGGGAAATGAGGCATGGGCCTCGCTCGAACTCTTAAAGGAACAGGCGATCATGGAATTCCCGAAAACA
>DATLJG010000085.1:0-12332 GCA_035538995.1 Hyphomicrobium sp.
GCGGACTTTTGAAATCATTCCAAATTTCGAAATAATCTTGACTATTTTTGTGGCGTTCGCTCTACCTCATGCTTACCTGATCTCAGGACCTTGAATCCTGACCTATTAGGAGTGGATATGCCCTTCCGTGCGTCTCGGCGCCCATTTGCCGTTTTCCAAAAATCGTTGGCTTTTTCGGTGATGGCCGCGATTGGTTTCGCCGGTGCATTTTACTCCGCAACACCTGTCAAAGCGTCCGAAGAGTTCGAGATCGAAATTTCGATCAAGGATCACAAGTTCGAGCCCTCGGCGATCAAGCTGCCCATCGGCAAGCCGATCAAGATTTCCGTCAAGAACCTGGATCCCACGCCGGAAGAATTCGAGAGCAACGATCTTGGCTTTGAAAAAATCATCGCCGGAAACAGCGGCGCGACGATCCGCGTGAAGCCGCTGCAACCGGGCACGTACATCTTTTTCGGCGAGTTCCATATGGATACCGCCCTTGGTCACATCGTAGCGGAATAGTGGTCGAATGCTTGCAGCCCTCGTCATCGTTTTTCGCGAAGTTCTCGAAGCCGGTCTGATTGTCGGTGTTGTTCTTGCGGCGTCGAAGGGCGTTCCCGGCCGGGGCGCTGCGGTGTCGCTCGGCGTTCTCGCCGGCATTGTCGGATCGATGATCGTTGCGCTATTCGCGTCGCGCATTTCGGATGCGTTCGATGGACGAGGGCAGGAAATTTTCGTTGCTGCGATCCTTTTGTTTGCGGTGGTGATGCTTGCCTGGCACGTCGTGTGGATGGCGCAGCATGCCCGCGAGATGACACAGCAGTTGCGGGAGCTTGGCAGCGAGGTCGTGGCCGGCAAGCAATCGCTGTTTGCATTGGGCGCGGCGGTCGCAGTCGCGGTCATGCGCGAAGGCAGCGAGGTCGTGTTATTCATGACCGGCATCATCATGCAGGGAAAGGACACGGCCAGCGAATTGCTGCTGGGATCGGGGATTGGCTTGCTGCTCGGCGGCGGTGTCTCGCTGGCCCTGTATCTCGGTTTGGCGGCAATCCCGTTGAAGCGCATGTTCGCAGTGACGGGCGCGCTGGTGACCTTACTTGCCGCGGGACTTGCTGCTTCAGCGGTTCAGCAGCTTTCGAATGCAGGTTTGCTGAACATTCTCGATACGCGCGTTTGGGATACGTCGTGGCTGTTGTCGGAGAACAGCTGGCCGGGTCGCATTCTCCACGTTCTGATCGGTTACATGGATCGCCCGACCGGCATGCAGCTGCTCGCATATGCGATCACCGCGTGCACGATTTTCGGCTTGGCCTATGCCAAGCAAGCGCCCGCTTCCGAGCGTCAGCGGAGGTCGGCGCGCGCCTGAGAATTTTCAGGCGCGCCGCGCGCTTTATGCTTCGAAGACAATCGTGATTGCGGCTGCTGCCGCAATCACAATCCGAGGTCTGAAAGTCCCGGATGATCTTTCGGGCGCGGACCAAGCGGCCAATGAAACTTCCGCTCGGACTCCTCGATCCTCACGTCGTTGATGCTGGCGTAGCGGTGGTGCATCAGACCGTGAGCGTCGAATTCCCAGTTTTCATTGCCGTAAGCGCGATACCACTGGCCGCTGTCGTCGTGGAATTCATAGGCATAGCGCACGGCGATGCGATCGGTGTCGAAGGCCCATAGTTCCTTGATGAGCCGATAATCGAGCTCGCGGTTCCATTTTCTGGTGAGGAATTCGACGATCTGGGCGCGCCCGACGGGAAATTCGGCGCGGTTCCGCCAAACGCTGTCGACGGTATAAGCGAGCGAGACGCGCTCGGGATCGCGCGAATTCCAGCCATCCTCGGCGCCGCGGACCTTCTGTATCGCCGTTTCCCGCGTGAACGGTGGCAATGGGGGCTTATCTGACATTGGATCGCTTTCCTTCTTCCAGACTTCGAAACAACGGCGCTTGACCGCTTCGCGCGAACGCCGCAACGCTCCCTGTCAAACTCTAGCGCGTCGTTGATCGCACGAGGGAGCCTTGGCCATGTATGACATTTCCAATTTATCGAACTTACCGCAATTGCGCAGCTTATCGCCCGCGACAATGGCGGCATTCGAGAATTTCGATCGTGCCGCGATGGCGCCGGGTGCGATCCCGCGACGTTACAAAGAGCTGATCGCCTTGGGTGTCGCCATCGCGACGCAGTGCCCTTACAGCCTTGAGGTGCATCGGACGAATGCGGTGAATGCCGGTGTCACCGAAACGGAGATTGCCGAAGTGGTCTTTCTCGCGGCGACTATGCGGGCCACGGCGGCGATCGCGCATGGGACGCATCTCGTCGGGCCGCGCAAGGCGAAAGCATAATTGTTACGTGTTGCGTGCAATTTGTCCGGCAAGACAATCCAGCAGGATGGGTCGCGGGCTAGAGCACGCTAAAGAGTTTCAGCGCGATAGCGGCGATGCCAACCGCCGCGATCCAAAGGGCGACATCGGCGGTGCGGCTCCGCCGTGATCGCGCCGCGAGATTTTCCAGCGTCGCATCATCGAGCTTCAAGCCGGTTTGCGCCATCTCGGAAAATCCAACGATCACCTGCTCGGCTTTTTGCAGAAGGCCAGGCGTCCGCATCAGCACTTCGCCGATGGTCTCGGCGCCGCGTCCTGCGTCTTTAAGACGGCCGATCAGCGAGAGATTGGATTCCATCCACTCCTTGGCGATCGGCTCGGCGGCGACCCAGACATTCAGGTGCGGATTGAGATCACGGGCCACGCCTTCGACAATGACCATGCTTTTTTGCAGCAGGATCAGCTCCGGGCGCGTCTGCATGTCGAATACTTCAGTGTACGCGAAAAGCTGGCCGAGCAGATCGGCCATCGAAATTTCTTCAGCGGTGCGGCCGTGGATCGGTTCGCCGATGGCGCGCATCGCTTGCGCGAATTCCTCCACCGTGTGATGCGGCGGGACGTAACCCGCTTCAAGATGCACCGCGGCGGCGCGATAGTAGTTGCGTGAAATCAGGCCGTGCAGGATCTCGGCAAGGAAGCGGCGCTCGCTAAGGCCGAGGCGGCCCATGATGCCAAAATCGACGGCGACGATCTTGCCCTCGTCATCGACGAACAAGTTTCCCTGATGCATGTCGGCATGAAAGAAGCCGTCGCGCATGGCGTGGCGCAGGAACGAGCGAAGCACGGTCATGCCGATCGCGTCGGTATCGAAGCCCTTGGATTGCAGAACGTCGCGATGCGAGATGGGCGTGCCGTCGATCCATTCGACGGTCAGCACACGTTTGGCCGTGCGCCGCCAATCGACCTCGGGGACGCGGAAGCCTTCATCGTCCTTGATGTTGGTGGCCATCTCGGAGATCGCGGCGGCTTCGAGCCGCAAATCCATCTCGAGGTCAGTGGTGTGCTTCAGATTGTCGACGACGGCAACCGGCCTCAGGCGACGGGCGGGCGGATAGAAACGTTCGATCGTCCGCGCGGCGAAGTAATAGCTGTCGAGATCGCGATAGAAACGCTTCTCGATGTTCGGGCGCAGGATTTTGACCGCGACCGCCTTCTTCACGCCGGCGTCCATGACGTAGGCTTTATGAACCTGGGCGATCGATGCGGCGGCGACGGGCGGTCCGAATTCGATGAAATGATCTTCGAGCTTGCCGCCGAGAGCGCGTTCGACGGCGCTCCGGGCTTCGGCCATCGAAAATGGTTCGGCTTTATCCTGCAGGTGGCGGAGGTCGGCCGACAGTTCGGGACCGATGACGTCGGCGCGGGTCGCCAGAAACTGGCCGAGCTTGACGTAGCTCGGACCGAGTTCGGCCAATGCCGTCGCGACGCGCGCGGCCCGGGGTTCTTCACGGCGGAACGGCGCGGTGAGCAGGCGAACCGGTACGGTTGCGGCGCGCGCGATTTTGAGCGGCAACGGCACGGGAACGCCGATTGGGACGAAGCGCACGCCATGCTGGGCCAACACGAAGCCAGCCCGCGCCAATCTCAAAGTGTTAAGAATTGCTCCGGCCATAACCGCGATTTCGTCGTCCTTCCGCCGCGGATGAGCCGCCAAGCCAAGGCCCGCACAATGCGCCCCAGATGGTTTCGGTCAAGTGAAGTCGGCCAGACGGGTAAAGACCCTTCGACGCGCCGCGCCAATGCGGAGCAGCGGAGTGGCCTACAACATAAACGGCGCCCAAGCCTTGCGGCGGGCGCCGTTGAAAACCAATTGGGCTGGACCCAATCTGCCGATCTTACTTCCTGCAGAAGGTCGCGCGGCCGTGACAGGTCACCATGCCGCCATCGGGCCGGCAGTTGTAACGCTTGTTCATGACGCGGTAGCCCTCAACGTTGCCGGTGGCGACGAAGCCCGGCCACAGGCCCCAGCTGACGTGCTGAACCATCGTCTCAAGGGCGAACCAACGGGCGGATTCCGCCGAGCTCGACGTGGCAACAGCGGCCTTCGTCGTACATGATGCAGCATTGGCGGCGCCGGCTCCCAGCGTCATCGCGGCGGCGAGCGCCGCGCCAATCAAAAGTTTCGAGTTCATGCGTCCCATCCTCCAACCGAAGAAAAGATTCTTCTCCCCATCCGGGCGGAGGCTATGAGCGGTGCCGGCCACGGTCAATCGCAGTCGGAAATTGATCAACAAATCACTGAAGACGTGTGGCCGATTAGATCTTCCAGCCGCTGTGAATCGCGGCAATTCCGCCGGTCAGATTGCGGTAAGCGACGCGCGAAAATCCGGCTTTCCGAATGAGTTCAGCGAATCGTTCCTGATTTGGAAAGCGACGAATGCTCTCAACGAGATAGCGATAGGGATCGGCGGCGCCGGCGGCCAATTTGCCGAGGCGCGGGATGACCTCAAAGGAATGAAAGTCATACAGGCGGTCGAGGACCGGCACCTGGCATTGCGAGAATTCCAGGCAAAGGAAGCGGCCGCCCGGCTTCAGCACGCGGTAGGCCTCGGCGAGGGCGCGATCGATGTGCGTGACGTTGCGAATGCCGAACGCAATCGTGTAGGCGTCGAATCGGCCGTTCTCGAAGGGCAGGGATTCGGCGTTGCCCTCGACGCAGGTGATGCGATCCTGAAGACCGGCATCGGCAATGCGGCGCTGGCCGACGTTTAGCATTTCCGGGCTGATGTCGCAGACGATGGCGGTTGTCGCCGGTCCGCCATCGCGGGCGTAGCGCATCGCGATGTCGCCGGTGCCGCCGGCAACGTCGAGGAGCGCGAACGGCCTATCGGAGCGCGGCGCGTTCAACATCGTGATGAGGTCGCGCTTCCAGAGCCGGTGCAGGCCGCCCGACATCAAATCGTTCATCAGGTCGTAGCGTTCGGCGACGGACGCGAAGACCTCATTGACGAGGCCCTGGCGTTCGTCCTCGGGAACGGCGCGATAGCCGAACGAGACGGTGGTTTCTTTGTGTGGTTCGGAGCTATGATCGATCATGTCGCCCAGGATAGCCGTGCCGGACGCTCCGCGCTATCGTCAGCGTCACTTAGCGTCAATTCCGGCTTACGAGCTTTATGCCCGAACTTCCCGAAGTTGAAACCGTCCGGCGTGGCCTAGCGCCGGTTGTTTCCGGCCGCCGCGTTACGGCTCTCGAAATGCGCCGCCCCGATCTCCGGTTTCCGTTTCCCGAGCGCTTCAGCGAGCGGATGGTCGGGCAGGAGATCGTCAGCCTTGAGCGGCGCGCGAAATATCTGATTGCCGGACTGTCGGGCGGCGATGATTTGGTCATGCATCTCGGCATGACGGGCCGGTTTACGATTCTGCAAAATGGCCGGCGCGATACGCCGGGCGATTATGCCAATGCCCTCGGACCAATTCCGGCGCACGATCACGTCGTGCTGCATCTCTCGGACGGCACGCGCATCGTCTACAATGACCCGCGCCGGTTCGGCTTCATGATCATGATGCCGCATGCGGAGCAATCGCAGCATCCGTTGTTTCGCGGGCTGGGTGTCGAACCGTTGGGCGCGGGTTTGACCGCCGATTATCTGGCGACGCGGGCTAAGGGCAAAAAAGCAAATCTCAAAGCGTTTTTGATGGACCAGCGCATCGTCGCCGGGCTTGGAAACATCTACGTGTCCGAAGCGCTGTTTCGAGCCGGGTTATCGCCGAACCGCGCGGCGCGTAGCCTCAGCGACCGTAGTGGGGATCCGACGGAACGCGCACAGCGGCTTGTTCCGGCCATTCAGGATGTGCTGCGGCAGGCGATCGAAGCGGGCGGATCGACGCTGCGCGATTATCGCGATGCGAACGGCGCTTCAGGCGCATTCCAGGATGCGTTCGCCGTCTACGATCGAGCAGAGCACGTTTGTCCGCGCCCCGGATGCGGTGGTGAGATACGGCGCGTCGTGCACGCTGGGCGTGCGAGCTTTTATTGCCCGCGCTGTCAGAAGTGACGTGTGCGCATTAATGCGCCTGACGTTCGCTCAGGGCGGCATGGGTCTTGATGATGACGACGCTGAGACACATCACGGCAAAGCCGCCCGCGAGAAACAGCTGATTTGCGGCCCAGTCGCCTTTCGGCGATGACAGCTTTCCGGATTGGATCAGCCAGAAAAGCCCGATCGCGATAGCGATCGCTTGATAGGATGCGAGACGAACGGCGCGATCAAGGGCGCGGGGCGCGGACACCGGATCGCTCGGATCGGACAAGCGCCGAAGATAGTAGGCATGACCTATGGCGATCAGAAGCATCGCCGAGCCGTATTCCCAACCGTGCTGCCAATGCAGCGTCGTTCCGAGATAGACGGCATAGAACGCCAGCGCGCACCACAAATAAGCGAGCATGACGAGTAAAGTCGTCTGCCAGAGCGCAGTGCGCGGCGTTGCGCTGGGGCGTGCTTCATCCCGACGCCAGAACCCGGCGTTCGTGCGGACCGCTGCAATAATCAGCATGATCGCGAACACCGCCGCGGCGATGGCCGCTTCGACTTTCTGCAAATTTTTGGCCGCGAGAAACATGGCCATCAATGCCGCTGCGAGCGTCACAAGCAGCCAGGAAAGCGGTGGACGTAGGGACATGCCGGACGACTCCGAGCGAGACTCAATTTTCGGATTGCATCACACGTGCGCGGGGGAACGTAAAGCGTCTAAGCTGATCGCGGCGATCGCCAGTGCACCGAAAAAGAGAATGTTGCAGCCCGCCCAATCGGCATGGGTGATGTCGCGCGGAAACTTGTTATCGACGAACAGACTGATGATGCCGATCACCATGCCGACGAGCTGCACTTGAGCGAGAATCCGGCCGGCTTTGACGATGACCGGATCGGAACGTCCGGCGGCCCGGTCACGATCGAGCAATGTCGCGAACGCGATGCTGGCGATGGCGGCGAACGAAAAGCCGAGAAAGAATTGCCACCATTCGGCCCATCGTTCGTCGAGTATTACAAGATAGATCGCGAGTATTGAAAGTGCGCCCCAGGCCCAGACGAGGCCGAGATAGCGCGCCGTCGAGCTGGCGATGGCGCTTGTCGGAGCCCCATTGTTGATGAGCCGCTGATGGTCCCATACCGCCGTGACCGCGAGGACCAGGGCCACAATGGCGCACGCCGCGATATGCAGGTTCGGCTCTTTCGCGGCCGCAGCCAGGACAGTGGCGCACACGGCGACTGCAAGTCCGAATATCCATCCTACCAGCGACAGCATCGTCGGCTTCCCCCCATTTCAACCCGTATCGGCGCCCCGACCATATGTGTATCGCCGTGGAGCCATTGCTGTGACTGCGCTGAACCGCCGCCGGGCAAGAAATTCCGCATTCAGAGCGTGTGGCTTCATTGACCGGCGATGGGCAGACCGCTATACCGCCAGCAAACCGAGCCTGGATCACCCGTCCGGGCCGATGAGGTTTTCTTCAGCCCGCAGCCCCGCTTTGCCATTTCGGCAGCGTAAGGCGCTTTTGGACCAGCAGTAAGGACTTTTCCATGGCTAATACGTCGTCGGCAAAAAAAGCCGCGCGCCAGATGATCCGCCGCACTGAAATCAACAAGGCTCGCCGTACGCGCGTCAAAAGCGGTGTTCGCGCCGTCGAAGAGGCCATCAAGGCTGGCGATCAGAGCAAGGCTTTGGAGGCGCTTGCCGCCGCAGAGCCGACTCTCGTGCGCAGTGCGCAAAAGGGATCGATGCATAAGAAGACGGCCAGCCGCAAAGTTTCGAGGCTGACTCAGCGTGTCAAGGCCATGTCGGCCTAAGCACGTTCAATTCTCAGCAGGGCAATTTTTCTCCCTGTTGCATATTCGCTACGGTAAAGAGCGGGCCCGATGAGGGCCCGCTGTTTTTTTAACACCATTAACTCCCTGGAATTGCGCCTTCCGGGCGTGCATGAGGGCCCTCGCGAGACTCGGGTGGACGCTCTTGCCGATCTGCAACCAAGAATAAAATGACAATGAGATGACGATGCAAGCCGAGCCAAACGCGCGATGTCGGGATCACGGAATCCTCTGTTGAGTCAGAGGTCTTTTGCACAGGAACTGCGACGCAAGGTCAGTTATCCGGGGCAGTTGTGGATAACTATTTCGAGCGTTCCGGAGGCTTCTTCGGCGCTCGAAGCGCTTGTCGAGATAATGGTTACCGGTTAGTTAATAGTCAGTGGATGGCAGCGGGGTAACGCGATCGTTCGCTGAGTGGAGTCGACGAGCGTGGCATCCGAAGTCTCGGCTAGGTCTAGAGACGCGGAAGCATCGTCAAATTAGGTAAAGATCTTTGTTTTGACTGTGGTCCCTGTCGCGCCGGGGCTCACGAGGAAAGTCTTTCTCCGGCAGTACTGGGGAAAGTCTTGCACAGGTCTTTATTAAATCTAGTAATGCGTGAGAGGGGGCTCGTGGAAAACATCGAGGCTTCCCACGTCGAGGACCTACCGGTCCTCGAAACGTGGGAGCGTCTGAAGGCCGATCCGAAAGCGGTTTTGGTGGACGTTCGTACGCGCGCCGAGTGGGCGTTCGTCGGAGTTCCGGACCTCAGCGGTCTCGATCGGGAGGTGTTGCTCATGGAGTGGCAGACATTCCCCGATAGCGAGATCGCTCCGGATTTTCCGGATCGGCTGGATGCGGCGCTCAAAGCCCGCGGTGTCGAAAAGACGGACCAGGTTTTCTTTATTTGCCGCTCCGGCGGTCGCAGCCGGATGGCTGCAGAGGTGATGGCGACGGCGGGATATCGGCGTTGCTCAAACGTGGCGGAAGGCTTCGAGGGGCCAATTGATTCCGACCGCCACCGGGGCCAGGTCGCGGGCTGGAAATTTGCCCGTCTGGCATGGGTGCAAGGGTAGCACCCTGGAAGTGCACGACTGCGCAGCATTGCTCAGAGGGTCTTGGGCATGAGGCGCAGAAGTTTGGGGGGACGCTTCAGGCCAGCGTCTCGCGTAAATAGCGGGAGTAATCACAATGCATGCAGCAAAAACGGCAGAGGCGCAGAGCACTGGCGGCGTGACGGGGACGGCCGTCACCGATCCGGCAGCTGGCGCGGTTGAGGGCCGTGGCCAGAAAGTTCGGGCCATGCTTCGCGCGCAGCTCGGCGACGAGATTTATTCGAGCTGGTTCAAGAGCCTCGAATTCGAAAGTTTCGATGGGCGCATCGTCAAGGTTTCGGTGCCGGTCAAGTTCGTGCGGAACTGGATCCAAGAGCACTACGCCGAGCGTCTGCTGCACTGTGCGCGCGTGGAATTCACGACCGCAGAGCGGGTCGAAGTCGTCTGGCGGCAGCCAGGGTTGGGCATTCAACGGGCAAACGACGTCAGACCCGCTGAAGCCGCAAGCGCAGCAAAGCCGGCCGTAGCATCAGCCCCGCAACTCGATGCGCAACAGCGCGTGCAAGTTATGCGCGCACCGATGCAGCCGACGCAGCGCACCTCTGCCGGAGGGCTTGAAGGCTCGCCGCTCGATCCGCGCTATACGTTCGACAGCTTCGTCGTCGGGGCGTCGAACCGCATGGCACACGCCGGAGCGACGCAGGTCGCGGAAACCGTGCTTGCCGATGCTCCGGGCTACAACCCGCTGTACATCCATTCCGCGGTTGGCCTTGGCAAAAGCCATCTGCTGCAGGCGATTGCTTGGGAAGTGAAGCGCCGGGCTCCGACGGCCCAGGTTCTTTATCTGACGGCCGAGCGCTTCCGTTATCAGTTCGTCGAGGCGCTTCGCTCCTCCGACCCTCTGGCGTTCAAGGAGCGGTTCCGCAACATCCACATGCTGCTGATCGACGACCTCGAATTCCTGCAGGGCGAGCGGACCGAACAGGAGTTCGATCACATCATCAACGCGCTGCTCGACGGCGGCAAACAGGTCGTCGTGGCGTCGGCGCGGGCACCGAACCAGATCGAGCGCCTCAACGAACGCATGCGGTCGCGCCTGCAGCGCGGCCTCGTGACGGAGCTGATGTCGCTTGACCATGAGCTTCGCCTGAAGGTTCTGGAGAAGCGCCTAGCCGAAAAGCGCGCCGCCGATCCGTCGTTCACGCTGTCACGCGACGTCATCGATCTTCTGGCGCTGCGCCTGACGGAGAACGGCCGTGAGCTTGAAGGCGCCGTGACGCGCCTTTACGCGACGTGGCAGTACATGCGCACGCCGATCACGCTCGACATCGCCGAGACGGTGATCCGCGATCTGGTGCAGAACCTCGAACCGCGCCGCATCAAGATCGAAGACATTCTGCGGATCATCTCGCGGCACTATGGCGTGTCGAAGGGCGATCTGCTGTCGCAGCGTCGTCATCGGTCGGTCGTCTGGCCGCGCCAGATCGGCATGTATCTCGCGAAGCATCTGACGGCCCGGTCGTTGCCGGAGATCGGTCGGCGGTTTGGCGGCCGGGACCACACGACGGTCCTGCACGCGATCCGCAAGATCGAAGGCGAGATCAGCAAGAATCCGCACCTTGGGGACGAACTCGAGGAATTGAAGCGGCTTCTCAATCATTGATTGGGCACTGATCGCGGCGTCCCCACGCTGCGACCTGTCGAGCGTAAGGCCGGTCATCCCAAGCCCTCGGGAGGCCGGCCTCGTTGTTTTCCGGCGTATTGCCGGAACTTAAAGGCAAAAAAGGCCGTCTGGGCGCTACATCTTTGCTTGAAATGTGGTCGCTGTTCGGCTCTGATCCGGCTCCGTGGGCGATTCCGCTGCAAAGCCGCTTCCGGGCGCCTACGGGGCCAAATCCTTCGCGCGTGATTGCGACCGACGGCGTGTCGATGCCGCTATTCCATGCGCTTTCCGAAATCAGGACTGAGGACAGACATGCGTCTCGAGATTGAACGTGGGGAACTCTTGAAGGCGCTGAGCCACGTTACGAGTGTCGTCGAGCGCCGCACCACCATTCCGATCCTTTCCAACGTGATGCTGAAGGCGTCGGGCGACACACTGATGTTCAAGGCGACGGATCTTGAACGTGAGGTGAGCGAAAGCGTCGGGGCGAAGGTTTCGACGCCGGGCACACTGACGGTGCCGGCGCACGTGCTGCACGATATCGTGCGTAAGCTTCCCGAAGGCGCTGAAATCGAGATGAAGCGCGAGGGTGACAAAGAGCGCCTGATGATTACGTCGGGCCATTCGCGCTTCAGCCTGCAAATGCTTTCGGCGGATGATTTCCCCGATCTGGCGGTCGGTGAGATCGGCCACGAGTTCACGATCGAGGCGGGCGATCTGAAGCGCCTCATCGACAAGACGCGCTTTGCGATCTCGACGGAAGAAACGCGCTATTACTTGAACGGCATCTATCTGCATCCGGCGGAAACGGCGGGCGCGAAAACCTTGCGCGCGGTTGCGACCGACGGCCATCGCTTAGCGCAAGTCGAGCTGCCGTTGCCGAAAGGCGCCGAGGGCATGCCCGGCGTTATCGTGCCGAGGAAGACCGTGCACGAGTTGACGCGATTGTTGGAAGACACCAATGCGATGGTGAAAGTCGGCGTATCGCAGACGAAGGTTCGTTTCGAAATCGGGTCCGTGGTGCTGACGTCGAAGCTGATCGACGGCACATTTCCCGATTATGGGCGCGTCATCCCGCACAACAACGACAAAGAAATGAAGGTGCCGAACGCATCGTTCAAAAGCGCCGTCGATCGCGTGTCGACGATCGCGAGCGAGCGCGGCCGCGCGGTGAAGCTCAACGTTGCGAAGGACAAGCTGATCCTGACGGTGAACAATCCGGAAGGCGGCAGCGCGACCGAAGAGATTCCTGTCGGCTACAGCGCCGGGCCGCTCGAGATCGGGTTCAACGCGCGTTATCTGCTCGATATTTCCGAACAACTCGAAAGCGAAGATGCGCGGTTTTTGCTCGCCGATCCCGGTTCGCCGACGATGGTGCGCGATGGCGGCGACGGCAGCGCGCTGTATGTGCTGATGCCGATGCGGGTTTAAGCTTCCCTTCTCCCATTGGGAGAAGGTGGCCGGAGGCCGGA
>DATLJG010000086.1:0-5286 GCA_035538995.1 Hyphomicrobium sp.
CAGCCGCCAAGTCTTGCGTCGTCTTGAGTACAGTCATCGCACGTCCCTCTGGATCCGACAGCGACACGATCATGCATCGCATTTCTGGCGACGCCTACTGCGTCGCAGCATCGCCCCTTATGCTTCAGGCATTGAAAAAAAAATTTCATGCGCTCCGAAACCGCTCATGTTGCTTCGCACCAACATCGAACCGACGGATTAGTTGCGCGGAATTCCAATTTCAATTTTGATGATTTTGCGGCGCAAAATTTTTTTGATCCGATATTGGAACCATCGGCGACGGCTCTGGTTAGCGGCCCATGTCGATTACACGTCTCGCGCTGCAACAGAGATATTTTCGCGGCGGACGCGGCCCTGCCCGTTCGCGCAAATTGTCCATCGACGGCGCGCTCCGGAACGCCATCAAGTGGCGTAAAGGGAGCATACTCGTCTGGATGATCGCTTCGGCTGGATTTGCGGCCGCGGCACTTGCGACGCTCACCCCAAGCTACACCGCAACGGCTGAAATCATGCCACCGCTTGCGAGCTTGTCGCCTAGCGAAGACGGGCCTTCCAACCCAACTTATCTCTCCGCTTTCGCGGAGGCTTTGCGCAGCGACGTCGTGATAAGCGCCGTCGCCGACGATATGCGGCTTTGGAATGTCCCGGAGTTTAGCGCGCCTACTTACAATCGTTTGGCCCATATCATCGACGGGGAAGCCGCGAATTCCATCGCCTCCGAGGATCGCAGGACGCGCACGCTTGCCTCGCTCAAGGACGCCCTGTCGATTTCGAGCGTGGATGACAAGCACACGCTGCAAATCACGTTCCGGTCACACGATCCGCAATTGGCGGCGACCGTTGCCAACGCATTCGCGCACACGTCTGTTCGCTATTTTGCCCAGAAGCAGGATCAGGGCGAAGAAAGTGCCATACGAAATTTGGAACAGCGTCTCGGGACGGTGACGACGGAGGTCAAGGAAGCGGAAGCGGCGCGCAAGGACTCCGGCAATCCGTCACATGGTGCGACCACGGACGGGCAGAAGCAAACTCAATCGAAATTGGAGACGTATCAGGCTCTACACGCGACGCTTCTTCGCGAATATGCGGAGGCGGTTCAACCAAAGCCCGCGGTCCTTGGCGCGCCGCAAGTCATTGCGAACGCCACACCCTATGCCGCTTCCCGCGGCGCGAACGGCGCGCTGACGTTATTGCTCGCGACATGCTTCGGCGGGATTGCGGGACTTGCGTTCGGCATACGTCGAGAATTTTTTGATCTTCCAATCCGTTCGAGCCGCTCCATCGAACAGAACCTCGGTTTTCATTGTTTTGGCGGCATTGCCGACGTTTCCGGTCGCCGCCTGGTACCGCGCACGCGGCCATTGCCGCCCCTGGCGCTGCACGACGATCAAGATGTCCTTCGGAAGGCGCTCGCCCGCATTCGCGAAAATGTCCCCGAAGCCTCTTCGTGCATCGTAGGGGTTTCTTCGGCTGAAGCCGGCGAAGGCAAATCGACAATCGCGTTCAACATGGCCATCGTTGCCAGCGAAGAACAACGGCGCGTTCTCCTCATCGATGCCGACTTGCATCAACCGAGGCTTATGCACGAACTCGGACTGACCTCGTCCCTCTCCCTGCGCGATATCCTGCGGAATCCTGAAGCCCTTCCGGTGCCAGCTAGCAAAAGCGCCTTCGGCTTCGATTTCGTCGGCGAACGAGAGCCCGAGCCGATGCGTCATCCCGCGTCTGTTCTCGGATCGACGGCGATGGCGGCGCTGTTGGCGAAGGCGCGGGATCACTACGACATCATCATCTGCGATCTCCCGGACCTATCGAACCACGCCGACCCCGTCATCTTCGCGAGTTCGCTCGATGCGGTGGTGCTCGTGGCGTCCTTCGGCACATCCGCCAGCGTTCTGGGCCGTGAGATTCGACAGTCTCGCTCCATTCTCGAACGTGTTGCCGGCGTTTTCATCAACAAGGTTCCGGCCGGCGCAAAAGAGAGCGCTTGAGTTTGTTACCTCAGAGGGAATTGCATATGCGCGTTCTGCACGTTGTCCGGCAGTTTCATCCTTCGGTTGGGGGACTCGAAAGCGTCGTCTTATCATTGAGCAAGCAGCAGCGTCGTTCCGGCATCGACGCAGAGGTTCTCACGCTCAATAGGCTCTTTCGCCGGCCGGATAAGCTGTTGGCCCCTGAAGAATGCGTTGAAGGTGTTCCCGTGCGGCGCATCGGATATTCCGGATCCAATCGCTATCCGATCGCTCCTCGCGTGCTTGGGCATCTCAAAGGCTACGATCTGATTCACGTGCACGGTGTCGATTTCTTCGCCGATTATCTGGCAGCCACATCGCGTCTCCACAAGCGGCCGATGGTACTCTCGACGCACGGAGGTTTCTTTCACACCGATTTTGCTCTCGGGCTGAAGCGATTATATTTTCAAACCGTCACGCGCCTGTCACTCCGCAAATACGAGCGTGTGTTTGCCTGCAGCGCCAACGACGCATGCACATTTCGGCCCGTGGCGGGAGGCCGTGTCAAACTGATCGACAATGGTGTCGACACCGAAAAGTTTTTGGATGCGTCCTCCACGTCCTTTTCACCGTCCCTTGTCTACTTCGGCCGGTTCGCTTCGCATAAAGGATTGCACCGACTTCTGGATGTGTTTCGCGACATCCTGCAAATTCTTCCCGACGCGCGACTGACGCTCATCGGTAGCGACTGGGACGGGACGCTTGCAAGCTTGCAGCAGCGCGCGAATAATCCGGCGTTTGGTAGCAAGATCACGATCGCGACCGATCTCGATGATGCCGCAACGCGGTCATACTTGCAGCGATGCTCGTTCTTCGTCAGCGCGTCGGAATATGAAGGTTTCGGACTGACTGTCGTGGAAGCGCTCTCGGCTGGCCTTGTTCCGATCGTCAGCAGCATTCCGACGTTCGAACAGATTATCGACCAAGCCGGTGTCGGCCTTGTTGCCGATTTCGAGAACAAGACTGATGCCGCGCAAAAAATTGCAGACTTTATCCTGCAAAGCGCCTCGTCCCACGCAACTTTGCGCGCGCGCGCCATGCGCGCGAGCCAACACTACAATTGGGAAGCCGTCGAACGGGAGTTCCGCGTGGAATACGAGAGCATTCTGGGCGTGCCGAAGCGCACCATTCTCGGCGTCGATATTGAGGTCATGACTCGCGATCAGATGGTCTCCAAACTCGATGATGCCGTCGATCGCCGTGAGCAGCTCCCGGTTGCTTTTGCAAACGCCCATACGCTGAACGTCGCCAATGAGCGGCCCGGCTTTCGTGCGCTGCTCAAGCGCTTCGTCGTCGTGAATGACGGCTTCGGTGTCGACATCGCGAGCAAGATGAAATTCGGGCGCAAATTTCCCGAGAACCTCAACGGCACCGATTTCGTGCCGCATTTCCTTGGTGCTTCGCAGAATAAATTACGGATTTTTTTGCTGGGCGCACGTCCACACGCCGTGCGGGCGGCCGCGCGCAGAATGTCGGAAACATGGCCGCAACACGAGATCGCCGGCGTGCGTGACGGGTATTTCCGCGATGAAGCACAAATTCTGGATGTTTGCCGGGCCATCAATCGATCGAAAGCTGACGTTGTCCTTGTCGGCTTGGGAAATCCCCTGCAGGAACAGTGGATCTCTCGCTATGGGCCCCATCTTGAAGCGAGGCTCTTAATCGCCGTCGGTGCTCTGTTCGACTTTCTTGGCGGCAACGTCCGTCGCGCCCCGATGTGGATTCGCAAAGCACGATGCGAGTGGGCCTACCGTCTGGCGCAGGAACCGCGACGGCTCCTGCATCGCTACTTGGTGGGCAACGCCGTCTTTCTCTATCGAAGCAGATCAGATCGACGGCAGAGGGTTGCTTCGTGACGTATTTGTCTGCTGCACCCGGTGAACTCCGGCGTTCTGAACGCCGACGTGCCTGGGGCTCTTCTCTCCCCTCCCTGCCGATGCTCGTGCTTCTCGGCAGCGTATGCTTCAACGCTGTGCTTGCCGTCGCAAATGGACATGTGAAGGCTTTGCCGCCGGCTCTCGTTATCGCCGCCGAGGCAACGTTCGTTGCCGCCGCACTCTGCGTGGCGCTTTCAAAATGGCGTGCGGAAATGGCGCCGGTCGCGGCGCTTATCGGCATACTCATTCTCTTTGCGTTGATCCGAGGCGCTGCAACCGGCTCAATCGAGCCGAAGTATCTCCGTGACACGCTGCTCATCCCGACGTTCTTACTGCTCGGAATGGCTGCCGGGACACGCGATCTTGCCCGCACGGTGTTGATCGTGCATGGCGTCGTATTTGCCGTTTTCCTGCTCGAAGCACTTGCTCCCGGCGTTTATGCAGAGCTGTTCCGAATTCAAGATTATTACATCAATACACGCGGCAACAGCGCCGACGAATTTTATAATTCCAATTCGGATCTGTTTATCAGCGCCACCCGGCCTAACGCGCGGTTTCTGCCGTTTATCGATGAGGCGCGGCTTTCTTCGATCTTCTTGGAACCGGTTTCGCTTGGCAACTACTGTGCGATCATTGTCGCCTATCTTACATCGAGCTTCCGACGTTACAGCAAACTGGCGATCGGCTTCTTCGCGTTCAGCACAATCTTGATGCTGATGGGCTGCGACGGAAGATTTGCGCTCGTTTGCTCCATATTGATCGGGCTCGTCGCACTACTTTCGCCCCGCCTCCCGCCACATTCCGCGATTGTCTATTTGCCGGGCGTCACGATCCTGGTCTTCCTTATCATCGGACGCGCGGCCATTCAGGACGGCGGCGATGACTTCCTTGGCCGCATCGCGCATACGAAGGACCTTCTTCTGCAATACGGCACCCTGGAATATCTCGGTATATCTAACAAATTCATGGACGAGGCGGTGGATAGCGGCGTCGCCTACCTCATTCTGACGCAGTCGCTCGCCGGCTTGGCCGTGCTTTGGACATTTATCGCTTGGGCTCCGCAAGAGCGAACACGCGAGCAGGTCCGCTACACGCATTCCATCTGCCTCTATTTGGCGTTGTCGATGCTGGTCAGCTATTCGTTTCTGACGATCAAAACCGGCGCGCTGCTTTGGTACATCCAGGGCGCGCTGCAGATCGGCAATAGGCAATCCAGCACCCTGGCGCGGCGTGCGCTCGATCGCTCCGGTTCGTCATTGCAAAAAAGGGAGCGACCATGAACGCGCTCATTTCCCTGATCGTGTGCACACTCGGACGCACCGAAACGCTTGAACGCTTGCTCAACTCGCTGCGGCAGCAAACGTACCGCCGTTTCGAAATCATTCTGGTCGATCAGA
>DATLJG010000087.1:0-8116 GCA_035538995.1 Hyphomicrobium sp.
GCGGCTTCCTGCGCCAGGAATCCACCGGACTGGCGTTCCCAAAGCTGCGAATAAAGCCCGCCGCGCAAGAGCAGTTCGGCGTGCGGACCTTCCTCGACGATGCGGCCGTCTTCCATGACGACGAGGCGATCCATCGCGGCAATCGTCGATAGCCGGTGGGCGATGGCGATGACCGTCTTGCCGCGCATCAGCGTTTCGAGGCTCGCCTGGATTTCCGACTCGACTTCGGAGTCGAGCGCGCTCGTCGCCTCGTCGAGAATGAGGATCGGGGCATTCTTCAAAAGGACGCGCGCGATCGCGATGCGCTGACGCTGGCCGCCGGACAGCTTGACGCCGCGTTCGCCGACATGGGCGTCGTAAGCTTTGCGTCCCTTCATATCCTCGAGGTTGAGAATGAAGTCGTGCGCCTCGGCCTGCCGAGCGGCGGCGATGACCTCGGCGTCGGTTGCATTGGGACGGCCATAAAGAATGTTGTCCCGCACCGAGCGGTGCAGAAGCGACGTATCCTGCGTGACCATGCCGATCTCGGCGCGCAAGCTGTCCTGAGTGACGTGCGCGATATCCTGGCCGTCGATCAGGATGCGTCCGCCTTCCAGATCGTAGAAGCGCAAAAGCACGTTGACGAGCGTCGACTTGCCGGCGCCGGAGCGGCCAACGAGCCCCACCTTTTCTCCCGGACGAACGGTCAGCGACAGATCCTCGATGACGCGCGGGGGCGCGTCGTCGGCCGCTGCACGTCCGGCGCCGTAGTGGAAGTGAATATGATCGAAGCGGATCTCGCCCTTGGGCACGCTCAGCGGCTTGGCATCCGGCGCATCGAGCAACAAGTTCGGACGCGCGATCGTTTCCATGCCCTCGTGCACCACGCCGATGTTCTCGAAGACGTCGGCAATCGTCCACATCACCCAACCCGACATGGTGACGATGCGGATCACGAGGCCACTGACAACCGCGATATCGCCGACCGAAACGTGGCCTTGCGTCCATAGCCCGATTGCCGTGCCTGTCGTCGCAACGAGAAGCACGCCGTTCAGCGAGTAGAGCACGAATTCCATGCTGGTGATGAGGCGCAGCGACGATTGCCACGCCTGCATCTGTTCGGTCAGGGCTTCGCGGGCGTATGTGTCCTCGCGCTCGGCGTGGGCGAACAGCTTCACCGTCATGATGTTGGTGTAGCTATCGACGATGCGGCCGACGAGCATCGAGCGCGCCTCGGACGATTTCGTCGAGCGTTCCTTGATGCGCGGCACGAAATAGCGCAGCGTGATGATGTAGGCGACGAGCCAAATTGCGAGCGGGATCGTCAGGCGCCAATCGGAAGCCGCAAACAGCAGTGCCGAGCCGACGAACTGCACGGTTGCATACCAAAGCGCATCAATGAGCTGAACGATGCTTTCGCGAAGCGCCGTTCCGGTCTGCATGATCTTGTTGGCGACACGCCCGGCAAAATCATTCTGAAAGAAGCCGAGGCTCTGGCGCAGCACATAGCGGTGCGTGTGCCAGCGGATGCGCGTCGTCGTTCCGGCCGAGATGAGCTGGTTCTTGATGAAGTCGTGCGCGGTCGAGACAAGCGGGCGAAGAATGAGGGCGACGAAGGCCATCAGCGTCAGCGTCGTGGCGTAGGTCGATATGAACGTCGCCGGATCGCCATGCGTGCGCATTTTGTCGACGATCGAGCCGACAAAGCCCATCAGCGCGACCTCGATTGTCGAGCCGAGGCAGCCGGCAATCAGAAGCAGGACGAAAAACGGCCAGAGCGGCTTGATGAAAAACCAATAAAACGCCCATAGCTGATCGGGCGGGCGCGTAATATCGCGCTCGTCGAACGGCCTGATACGGGTTTCTCCCCAATGCAGGAGGCGTTGGAACATTTCTACATCGCAAGCAAAAAAGCGGCGCCTACACCAGATGCGGAAATCCGACTGGCGGCGGCGACCGGACGTTGATCAAGGATATGCGTTAGGGCTAAGGGTCTTTTCAGTCAAAAACAAGACGAAATGCAGCATACCTGATGAACGCACCCGATACGGCACTTGAGCAGAAACAGTCATTGGCGCGCGCCTGGTTCGAGCGCCTGCGCGACGACATCGTGGCTTCCTTTGAAAAGCTGGAAGCGGATCTCCCCGAGACGGCTCCGCACGGCAGCGATGCGCCGGGCCGCTTCGAAGCGAAGCCCTGGACCCGGAAAGATCACGCCGGAAACGAGGGTGGCGGCGGGGTCATGAGCCTGATGCATGGCCGCGTCTTCGAAAAGGTCGGTGTTCATACCTCGACCGTTCATGGCGAATTCGCGCCGGAGTTCCGCAAGCAAATTCCCGGCGCGGAGGAAAATCCGAACTTCTGGGCGTCGGGGATTTCCCTCATCGCGCACCCGCGCAATCCAAACGTTCCCGCCGTTCATATGAACACGCGGATGATCGTCACCAGCAAGTGGTGGTTTGGCGGCGGCGCCGATCTCACTCCGGTTCTCGACAAACGACGCACGCAAACGGATGCCGACACGCTCGCGTTTCATGCGGCGATGTACGGCGCGTGCGCGGCCCACCCCATCGTCGATTATCCCAAGCTCAAAGCCTGGTGCGATGAATACTTTTTCCTAGCCCACCGGAACGAGATGCGCGGCGTTGGCGGCATCTTCTACGATTATCTGACGCCGACCGACGCGGAGGGCGGCTGGGATGCCGCCTTTGCATTCACGCAAGACGTCGGCAAGGCGTTCGCACGGGTTTATCCGATGCTGGTCCGCGGCAACTACTTGATGCCCTATTCCGATGAACAGCGCGAAGAGCAGCTCATTCGGCGCGGGCGCTATGTCGAATACAATCTGCTGTACGATCGCGGCACGATGTTCGGATTGAAGACGGGCGGCAACGTCGAAAGCATCCTGTCGTCGATGCCGCCGGTCGTGAAATGGCCTTGAGCAGCCGCTTCGGTAGCTAAACGCCGGAATGAGGCCGCGAGCCGATCGCCAGCAAAATCGGCAGGGAGAGCGGGCCATTGTTGCCAATCGGCCAGCCCCTGCCGACCGCGTTCGGTTCTCCACCGGCCACATTCTGGACCGGGCAGAAGGGAGCCGTATAAACTCACAGCTTGAATAGCTCGCCCGCGTTCAGAGATCGCGCGGCGAGGACTGCGCACCCCTATTTGTTTCGCGTGCGCCGCAACGGCCTTCTGGGGGGAGGCACAATGAAGCGCCTCGTCTGCTCACTCGACGGCACCTGGAACGATGACGACGGCCCGTTGCCGCTGACGAACGTTGCCAAGCTCCACAGCGCCATTCCGCCGAGAGACCGCCGGGGCGTGCGCCAGCTCGTGCGCTACATTTCCGGCATCGCAACCGAGGAAGGACGGCGTTTCAACTTCCTGCGCGGCGCGTTTGGGGTCGATGTCGCGGGGCGGATCAAGCTCGCCTATGAATTTCTGCGCGATGCCTATGTGCCGGGCGACGAAATCTATCTTTTCGGGTTTTCGCGCGGCGCGTACGAAGCCCGAAGTCTTGCCAGTTTCGTGACGCTGTTCGGCATCGCGCGAAAGGACAGCGACTTCTCTCTCGATGAGGCTTGGGACCTGTACCGACAGTCGGACCATAAACGTGATGTCGATTCACTGGCGCGCCTGAGCAGCAATTGCCACTATCCCGTACGCATTCGCTGCCTCGGCGCCTGGGATACCGTCGGCAATATCGGCAATCCGATTTCCGGACCGGCGCGGCTGAGCCGGCGTCTGGCCTTTCACGACATGCGCCTTCACGACACCATCGACGTGGCGCTGCATGCGCTTGCCATCGATGAGACGCGCGGGCCGTTCCGGCCGACGCTTTTCACGCTGCCGGAAGGGACGCGCCTCGCGCCCGGCCAGCACGTCGAACAGGTCTGGTTTCCGGGCACGCACGCCGACGTCGGCGGCGGATGGCCGGATACGGGATTGTCGGACATCTCACTGCTATGGATGGCGCAGCGCGTCGTCGCGAAGACGGGGTTGAAAATCGATCTCCCCAAACTGACGCGATCGAGCCATCCCGATCCGCTCGGATTGCAGCATCATTCGGCGACGGGTTGGATCTACGCCTTCTCGCGGCGCGTGCCGTTCCGGCGGGTGGTTCAGGAGAACCTTGGGACGACGTCAATGCGACGCCGGAGATGGCGCACTGGCAAACTCCCCAACGGCTTGGTGTCGGTCAACGAAATGGTCCACGACAGCGTATTCGCGCGTCTCGGCCAAACCGTGCCTGAGGCACGCGGTCAATCGGTGCGCCAGATCGTTTACCAACCGGAGGCCAACTCAGCAGGCGTTGCGATGGGGCTCGATGCTGAAATCCTGGCGCCGGCGAACGAGATGCAAGTCGCATAAGTCGCGTTCGCCGAAGCAAAAAAGCTCTTTCAGAGGGTGCGCCTCGCGGGGCGATGCATCGCCGCAGTTGCCCCTGCCCGATCGCGTGCCACATGATGACGAGCGGCTGCGCTTCGGCTTGCCGTCATCACAGCACGCATCCTTCAGACAGGCCGGGATTCTTTCATGACATCGCTTTTCGATCCGCTGCAAGCCGGAGCCTTCACGCTCGAAAATCGCATCGTGCTGGCGCCGTTGACGCGCTGCCGTTCAAGCGCCGGGCGCGTGCCGAACGATCTGATGCGCGAGTACTACGTGCAGCGCGCCTCGGCGGGGTTGATCCTTTCGGAAGCAACGTCCGTTTCGGCGATGGGTGTCGGTTATCCCGATACGCCCGGTATCTGGTCGGAGGAGCAAGTCGCGGGCTGGAAGCGCATTACCGAGGCCGTGCACGCGGCAGGCGGCACCATGCTGTTGCAGCTTTGGCATGTCGGGCGCATTTCGGATCCCGAATATCTCGGCGGCGCGCTGCCGGTGGCGCCGAGCGCCATCGCGGCCAAAGGGCATGTCAGCCTGATGCGCCCGAAGCGCGATTACGTCGTGCCGAGGGCGCTCGAACTCAGTGAGATTCCCGGCATCGTTGCGGAGTACCGTCGCGGCGCAGAGAATGCCAAGCGCGCCGGATTCGATGGCGTCGAAGTTCACGGCGCGAACGGCTATCTCCTCGATCAGTTTTTGCAGGACGGCACGAACAAACGCGCCGACGCCTATGGTGGACCGATCGAGAACCGGGCACGGCTGATGCTCGAAGCCGTCGATGCCTGCATCGAGGTTTGGGGCGCGGATCGCGTCGGGCTGCATCTGGCACCACGGGGCGATTCCCATACAATGAGCGATAGCAATCCGCTGGCCACCTTCGGTTACGTCGCCGAACAAATGGGCAAGCGCAAACTTGCGTTTCTCTGCACGCGCGAGCACCAGGGTCCGGATGCCATCAGCCCCGAACTGAAGAAGCAGTTTGGCGGCGTACTGATCGCCAACGAAGCGTTTACGAAGGAAACGGCAGAAGCCGCCATCGAGTCCGGTCAGGCGGATGCCGTCGCTTTCGGCAAGCCGTTCATCGCCAATCCCGACCTGCCGGAACGCTTCAAGCTCAACGCGCCGCTCAATGCGCAGGACCCGAGCACGTTCTACGCGCAGGGCCCAAAGGGCTACACGGATTACCCGCGAATGGCGCCGGTGGAAACCGTCAGCTGAGTTTCGAGCTTTCTTCGACGACGGCAAACGGCTGTCTGCGATTTGCCTATGAGGCGTCGTTGACGCGACGCCTCAGCGCTCGGCCCGGCGCTCCGAAACACTGTCGAATGCAGCAGCGAACTCTTGACTGCCCGGTGTCGTTATTGCCTGTGACATGCGGCGATCGAGTTCGTCCTGCAGACCCGAAGCGGTCAAGCCGGTGACCATCTTGTTCACGTAGTAAGCGTGGCGAGAAAAGAAATTCGTTGTCGGAGCCGCCGCGCCGGGCTGCCGCATCATTTCAAGCCCCGTCATCGGACCTGCGAGATTCATCAACTCGAGTTCGGCGCCCGTCAGCGTTCTTTGCCCATGCTTTTCCGCAGTGTCCTTCAGCGTCTTCAGCTTCATGGCCTGCAGCATCGGGCCAATGTCGCCGTCGATGTTCAACGCATGGATTCCCATGCCCGCGGTGGTCTTCGCGTACGCCTGCTGCGCGTGCCATTCGAAAGGCAGACGTTTGACCTTGGCGTACATGGTCCGCAGCACCACAAGCTTGCGCTTGAGAGACGCCGTTCGTTCCGGAGAATTGGCGGGATCGTGCATCTTGTGCTTGATGCGGGCAATGAACGTCGCACCGCTGCGCGCAAGTTCGTTGATTGAGTTTGCGTTCAAAAGCTGGGCATAGCCGAGCGCCGTCGAAATCGCGCGCCCGCTCTTCTTGCTCGGATGAATTCCAGCTTGCATATCGTAGGTGCCGTGTCCGCCCGTCTCAAGGGCATAGACCCGCACGACCTGCTCTTTCGATAAGCCAAGGGCGCGTGCTTCCTCGGCGTAGCGTTCCTTGAATTGCCGCTCCGTGACGCGCTCCGGCGTGAAATTGAAGACGCGCTTTGCGGCGTCGATGAAATCAGCGACCGTCGCCAACTCTCTCGGCGGCGAAGGGTTTTCATTTTTCTGCCGTTCGACGAAGCGGTAGTATTTTTTCGCAAGCTCGGGCGAGAGCGACGGTCCGGTGTATTTCGGCGGGAAGCTCATCACGTAGTCATGGCTCGAAAACGAATCTCGCGAGGATCGTTTTCGGCGACGCTGACTGCGCTTCTCTTCGACGGCGTCCCAGTATGCGTCCGTGCGATCGTTGAACGTGTTGCGGGCGTCCTTCCAGACCCGGAACTGATCGAGTTCAGCATCCGAGAGCGAGCCCAGAAACTCTATCGTCGATCCGGCGGTTGCGGGCCTATTGCCGCCACAGACCAGGAACAGGCCAGCGATCGTGGCGAAAGCCAGCACGCGGAGCAGTCCTGTGAAGCGGATATCGGCCACGCGAGTTCCAAATTTCCTGCCAGATCAGGCAAAGGTTGCGGTACGTTCCAAACTACCGTGATTCAATGGGATTCGACCACCCATCGGGGTTACGCTTAAATTCCACGTATGCGATTCAGAAAATGCCTTCTCTTTCCGCCTCCAATGTGACGACGACCGGCCTCGACGCCGAAGGATTCGAGAAACTTGCGCGATCGCGCCTACTTTCGAGCCCCCCGGTCCTGGAGGACCCGCAGTCGCCCGGCGACGACGACCTCAATTCCGAAAGCAGGCGGATTGCCGGCAATCTTCGTTCCGCAGCCGTTCTTATCCCCATCGTTGTCCGGACGCCGTTGAGCATGATTCTGACGGAACGGACCGAGCATCTGCCGTCTCATGCCGGGCAAATCGCCTTTCCCGGCGGCAAGGTCGAGACTTACGATGACGGGCCTTTGGCTGCGGCGCTGCGAGAAGCGCAGGAGGAAATCGCGCTGGACCCAGCCTTCGTCACGCCGCTCGGCTATCTGCCGCCCTATCGCACGGGAACGGGCTTCATCATTACGCCCACCGTGGCGCTGGTTCGCCAAGGGTTCACGCTCAAGCGCGATCCGGCGGAGGTCGCCGACGTCTTCGAGGTGCCGTTTCATTTCTTGATGGACGAAGCCAATCACAAGATCGACAGCCGCATATGGAACGGTACCGAGCGCCGGTTTTATGCCATGCCTTATGGCGAACGATATATCTGGGGCGCCACAGCCGGAATCATCCGGACGCTCTATCGGAGGCTGTTCACCGCATGATCCGCATTGTTCTCGAAAACATTTTCTTTTTCTTGCTGCCCACTCTGTTCTACATCGCCTGGGTAGCGTTTCGCGAACAGGAATGGCCGGGGCTTTCGGCTATCATGCGGCAGGCGCCGCTGCTGCGTCTGTTCATTGCCGGTGCAGCGCTGATGCTTGCGACTCTCGTCCTGTTCTCGACCCGTTCGCACAATGCACCTCAGGATGTCTACGTCCCGCAGTCGATGCAGGACGGAAAGCTCGAACCCGGACGATCCATTCGCGCGACGGAGCCGACCCCTGACAAAAAATAAGCCAGCCGCCGACACGTCCGAAAGGGGGCCACGCATCACCAAAGCATGGTTGCACGGCGCGCCGCTTCGCAAGGTCTTCGCGGCGTTCGATGCGGCGAATACCGACGTGCGCGTCGTCGGCGGCGCCGTCCGCAATTCACTCATCGACCGCGCCGTCAA
>DATLJG010000088.1:0-7927 GCA_035538995.1 Hyphomicrobium sp.
CGCCGTCGTCTCGCCCGCAACGATCAACGCCGCGCCCTTCGGGGCCACATCGGCAAAATCGATGCTGTCGAGACGCGCCATGCGCCGCAGCGTTTCGTCATTGCGGCGAACGCGCTCGCGAATGACGTCGCTCGCGCCGACGATGACCAGCGGCACCTTGGCGCCGGCCGGAACGCTCATCTCCGTCCGCACCGAACGGATTTCGGAAATAAGCGCCACGGCCCAGTTCACTTCATCGACCGCGTCCCGTTCGACGAGGCCGTCGAGAGCCGGCCATTGGCTGAGCGCCAGCAGGTCGTCGCGCTTGATGCCGTGCTCGACCATATGCGCCCAAAGCTCTTCCGTGATGAACGGCATGAACGGGTGCAGCAGCTTCAGAATCTGATCGAGAGTCCACGCGGTCACCGCGCGCGTTTCCGCCTTGGCGTCTTCATCATCGCCAGCCAACACCGGCTTGATCAGTTCGAGATACCAATCGCAGAACTGGCCCCAGACGAATTCGTAGATCGCCGCCGCCGCTTCGTTGAATTTGTACGCTTCGAGCGCACCCGTGACGGCCTTGGCGGTCAGCTCGGCCTCACCGATGATCCACTTGTTGAAGGTCTGCGTCGCCGATTTCGGATCGAAATCACGCTGCCGCACGCATTCGTTCATTTCCGCGAAGCGCGAGGCGTTCCAGAGCTTCGTCGCAAAATTGCGGTAGCCTTCGACGCGCGATTTCGCGAGCTTGATGTCGCGGCCCTGTGCCGCCATCGCCGCAAGCGTGAAGCGCAGCGCGTCGGCCCCGAACTCGTCAATCAGGACGAGCGGGTCCATGACGTTGCCCTTCGACTTCGACATCTTCTGCCCCTTCTCGTCGCGAACGAGGGCATGCATGTAGACGTCCTTGAACGGCACTTCGTCCATGAAGTGGAGGCCCATCATCATCATGCGGGCAACCCAGAAGAAGATGATGTCGAACCCGGTGACGAGCACGCTCGTCGGGTAGTATCGACCAAGTTCCGGCGTCTCGTCCGGCCAGCCGAGCGTCGAGAACGGCCACAGCGCCGACGAGAACCACGTATCGAGCACGTCCTCGTCGCGCGTCAGCGCAACATCCTTGCCGTAGTGTTTATTGGCGAGCGATTGCGCCGCGGACTCGTCGGCAGCAACGAAATACTTGCCGTCCGGTCCGTACCACGCCGGGATCCGATGTCCCCACCAGAGCTGGCGCGAGATGCACCACGGCTGGATATTCCGCATCCACTCGAAGTAGGTCTTTTCCCAGTTCTTCGGCACGAAAACAGTCTTGCCGCTCTCGACCGCGGCCATCGCGGGCTTCGCCAGTTCGCCGGCATTGACGTACCACTGATCCGTCAGCCACGGCTCGACAACGACGCCGGAGCGATCACCGTGCGGAACCGTGTGCGTCGTCGGCTCGATCTTTTCGAGCAGCCCCAGCGCTTCGATATCCGAAACGACTTTCTTGCGCGCCTCGAAGCGATCGAGACCGCGGTAAGCTTCCGGCACATCGCCATCGATCTTGCCGTAAGCATCGAGCACATTGATCTGCGCCAAACCGTGCCGCTTGCCGACCTCGAAGTCGTTGAAGTCGTGCGCCGGCGTGATCTTCACCGCGCCCGTCCCCTTCTCGGGGTCCGAGTACTCGTCCGCAACGATCGGAATTTCGCGGCCGACGAGCGGCAGCTTCACCTTCGCGCCAGCCTTGATCAGAGCCCCATAGCGCTCGTCCTCGGGATGCACCGCGACGCCGCTATCGCCTAGCATCGTCTCAGGTCGCGTCGTCGCGACGACGATATAATCCTTGTCGTATCCCGGAATCTTCGCCGCCAGCGGATAGCGGAAGTGATACATGTGTCCGCTCGGATCTTTCGCGAGCACTTTCGCAAGCGCCGCCGCATCGAACGGCTCGCCGCTGTCCTTCGACCACGAAAACTTGCCGCGCGCTTCGACCTGCACGACTTCGAGGTCGGAAATCGCCGTCTGGAATTTCGGATCCCAGTTGACGAGGCGCTTATCCTTGTAGATGAGCCCCTCGTTGTAGAGCTGCACGAAGACCTTGACGACGGCCTTCGACAAGCCCTCGTCCATCGTGAAACGCTCGCGGCTCCAGTCGCACGACGCGCCGAGGCGCTTCAGCTGATTGATGATCGTGCCGCCGGACTCGTCCTTCCACGCCCAGACGCGCTTCAGAAATTCCTCGCGCCCAAGCTCGCGCCGCGACGGTTGCTTGTCGGCGGCGAGTTGCCGCTCGACGACCATCTGCGTGGCGATGCCCGCATGATCGGTGCCCGGCTGCCAGAGCACATCGCGCCCGCGCATCCGCTCGAAACGAACGAGAATGTCCTGCAGCGTATTGTTGAGGGCATGCCCCATGTGGAGCGACCCCGTCACATTCGGCGGCGGGATCACAATCGAATAGGAAGCGTTCTTTCCTCCAGAGACGGCGCGGCCTGCTTTGAAGGCCTCGGCATTGTCCCATTCGGAATTGATGCGCGGCTCGATTTCGGCCGGGCGGAACGTTTTTTCAAGCATCTGAGGGGGCGTCGTTTCCAACCGCGGTTGTTCGACCTCGGTCGTAAGGCTGACATTCGTTCGCTGTCAACCTTGCCACCCCCTTTGACACATTCGCCTTGGCATTCTTCGGCGTACGGTTAGCGTGAGCCGGTCTCGTCGCGCAGAGCCTTCTCGACGATTTTCGGCATATTTTCCGTCAACCACTGGCGCAAGATCGGACGCAGCAGCTGGGCTGCGGCATCTTCCACGCCATCATGGCCCGCCATAGCCGAACCTTCCGGAAGACGCGGCGGCTCGGCCTGCGGTTGAGGCGCCACCGGCAGGTCAACCGCCACGGGCTGCGCCTCGATCTGGGCCATACGGTTCATGCGCGTATCGAAAAAGCTCGGCATGATCCGCTGCACGTCTTCCCGCACCGGCGCCGTCGAAGACTGCTCGGCGTCCCTGTTGCGGTCACGGGCAGCCGGCGGCGGCTCGATCATGCGGCCGTGCGAAGGGTCGAAAGGAATGACTGTGCGCGATCCGCGGCCCCATTCGCCACGCTGAGCGTGCTGCGCGTTCGATCCCAGCGCCTCGCTCAGACGCCCGAGCAAATTGGGGCGCTCCGTCGCCGGTTGCTGCTGTTGTGGCGTTGACTTGAAAATAGCCGGCAACTCGAATTCCAATGCCTCATCTGCGATATTGTTTCGGCCTCGTAACGTCGCCACACGCGCCTCCCGCCTGTCCACGTCGAACCCTGGAGACCGATCGGCAATGCTTGTGCGGATCGATGCAAGGATATCCTCGACGTCGTGCTTTGCTCCATTCATCATTGTCATGACGCTTCCTCTCTGCGTACGAAAACCATTTCGCAGAACCGCGTCGGCACCCCGTTGCCCCTCCGGTTCGTCGATTCTGGAAAGAAATCGCTGCTGGATTTCGTGTGCAGCTCTGTCCCCCAGTGACGTCACGAGCGGGTCACTTCACTCACAATGTGAGTTGGCGTCGCTCGCCTAGGACAAATTGGTAGGACGCAGTCGAGGCAACCGTGTGGCAAAAGTCACGAACAAGAAAAAATCGCTGCAGATACACAAAAAGCGGAGACGTCCCCGCTTTCATGTCCGCTTCTGATTGGAAATCAGGTCGCTAATCGCGCGGGTTCTTGCGCCCTGGCAGCAAGCGCTCGGTCATTTCCCGCCGCAACGCCCGCTCGACGATTTTGGGCATATTTTCGGCAAGCCAGGTCTTGAGCAACGGCCGCAGCAGGTCGGCGACGGCGTCTTCCATCGTCCGGTCGCCGCCGGTCAGCGAATTATCAAGGGCATCCGATGATATCTGCGGGTCTTCCGGTAGCAATCTGGTGTCGCTCACCGCCCGAGACGGTTCAACGTCTTTGCTGCGCATGAAGTCCCGGCTGCTGAAGGCATCCAGGAGCGGTGTTTCGGGTCTCGGATAGCTGCTCTGCGGTGCCGGCTTGAAGGCCTCCGACAGCGGTTCGAGCCTGCGATGCGGTCCAAGCGTCGCCGAGACACTCGGCACCGCAAACGGCGCGGCGGGACGCGGTGACGAAGACCCATCCGGTGTACGCTCATGGCTTCGAGAAAAGTCGCTTCGAGAAACATCTGGCCGCGAAGAGTCTGGCGAATGTGCAAAACCGTTCGCAGCGCCGTTGATTTTGGGCCGGTCGAGATCAGAACGTGGCGCTGCTTCATTGCGCGGCGGAAGCGAGCGCGACGACGTCTCATGCGGGGCCGGAACACTGGTGTTTTTCAGCTCACCGGCTTTCTCTGCCGCCATTCTAGCTGCGAATGGTGACGGTCCGAGATCGAACGAGAACGGATCGTTCCCTTCGTTGCCTTCCGCCGTCGCAGGCGCCGATTTTGCTTCGTGAGATGCCATCGGGGCTGATGCTGAGCCGTTAAGCTTCGCTTCCGATGCCGGGACCGATCGCTCGTCGTGGCGTGGCTCGCCGATTGGCGAAAATTCTGGATTGGATTTGCTCGGGGACGCGGGTGCGGTGGGCGCACCATTGCGCGGCGTTTCGCGATCCTCACCGAGGGTTTCGCGGCGTTCCGGGATATTCGCAAACGCCTCCAGATCAACGTCCCGTGCCGACCTGAGCTCTTCGTCGGCGCTGGTCTCGACCGGAGGTGTCTCCACGACGGCGGCTTCCGACTTCGGCTCGGGGGTGAGAGACTTCTGCTCCACCTCGACGACGGTCTTGACTTCGACGTGCTCATTCAAATCGGGCTTGGCCGCTTCCGCGCGGACGTCCGGTTCCGCTTTCGCAGTCACTTGCTGCGCTTCGATCGCGGGATTGGTTGCCGTTACCTTACTATCGTCGCCGGACGTCGGGCGCGCCACCGGCTCCTCGATCTTTTCGATTTCCGGCTTCGGTGCCGAGGCGGTCTTGGCGGCAGGCATCGGATCGTGCGGAGTGACAGGCGTGAAATAGCGCTGCCCCGCCGGATCTTCCGACGAGCGCATGAAGGCTTCGCGCGACATGAACCCGCCATGCGGAGCGGCGACGGATTTCATGGGTTGGCTGGATCGAGAAGGTGACAAGCCGGAAGCTGCGGGCGGAGACGGCGGCGCGCGCGAACCTGACGTATCTTCCGCAATAATTTTGCGGATCGAGGCAAGGATCTCTTCCATGCTCGGTTCTACGTTAGGTTCAAATCTCGACATACTCGTACCTTCTCGCGCGGCGATGCCCAAATCGAGGGCGTCCTTGGGATCTCGCAGACTCGGCGCATCCGCGCCGACACCTGCGTTGGCCGGATGCCCTGCCTCCCAATAGCGAATATGGTGGCAGTTTGCACAATGACCGGCAACGATCCCGGCAGCAGTTATCCCCCGAGCACGGCACTCTCATGGCAACGGGCGAATACTAGCGCGCCATCATGTCCCGAAACGAGGCAAAAATGGCTATGGCGCCGGCCGGAGGCCCCTTATTTGATGGGCCGCTCCGGTACGTCGATGTGTTCGCGACGGCCGTCGTCATGCGTAATGTCGATGCCGAACCACTTATTGCGAACTTCCTGGTAATGCACTTCAGGGTGGTAGACCTGGCTCGCGGCCCCGACCTCGGAAACGCTCAAGCGGCCGATGGAGGAAACCAGCGTGTAGGACGCAACGAGGATGTTGCGCTTGGTCGTCTCAAGATTGACCTGCGACTGCAGGAGTTCCTGCTGAGCGTTCAAAACGTCGAGCAGTGTCCGCTGGCCGACACGCTCTTCCTCTTTCACACCCTCGAGCGCTGTGGTGTTGGCCGTGATCGATGCGCGATCCGATTCTGCCTGAGCCTTGAAGCCCTGAAGCTGTGCCCATGCCTGCACGACCTGCGATTGCGTCAGGGATCGCGCTTCCTCGATCTGCTGCAGCAATGAGATATGCGTATGCTTTGCCTGACGGATCTGAGCATACACCTCACCGCCCTGCGGATAGATCGGCACGTTGACCCGGCCGACAAGCGACGCCGAACTCCCGCGGTCAATCCCCTCTGACGGGTCCAAGCTATCGGTCCAGTTTGCTTCCAATTGAGCCTGAGGCAGCAGCTGTCCGCGCACCTGATCGACCGTAAAGCGCGCCGCCTGCTCCGAATACAGAGCCTGGACGACCTGCGGGTTTTCCTTCGTGCCGATGGCCACCGCGTCGTCAACAGAACGCGGCACCAACCTGGTATTGGGATTGGGTTCGACGAGCCTCGTCGGCGGATGGCCGACCACTTGTTCGTAGATCGCCCGGCTCGATTTCAGGTTGGCGCGCGACAAATCGAGATCGGACTGCCCGAGCGCGCGGCGAGCTTGCGCCTGCGCGACGTCGGTTTTCGTGACTTCGCCGACGTTGAAACGGTCCTGCGTCGCCTTGAGTTCTGCATCAAGGAACTTCAGGTTGTTTTCGTTCAGCTTGACGATGGCCTGATCGCGAACCACGTCGCCGTACGCCGTCACCGCATCCAGCAGCACCTGCTGTTCGGTTTGCCTCAGCGTCTCGCGGCCGGCGCGGTCGTTCGCTTCCGCGGCATTCACCGCGTTCGTGACCTGAAACCCGGTAAAAAGAGGCTGTACGGCGTCGATGGCGTAGCCGCGCGGCGACGAGACGGAATGATTATTGAGAATGTTGCCCTGCCCTTTCGTCCAGTTGCCTTCGCGTCCAACGCTGGCAGAGGCATTGATGTCGGGCCGGTAGCCTGAGTTCGCGCGCGCAATGTCTTCGTCTCTTGCGCGCTGGCGCGCTCGCTCGGCGTCGAGGGTCGGGCTGTAACTGTAAGTCGCTGATAATGCGTCCAGAAGCGTTTCGGCAGCCCCGGAAGTCGGATGAGCAGCCATGCCGGCGAACGTCAAAAACGCAGCCAGCGCCACGCGCGATACGATCGCAGCGCGTCTGTCTGACGGTTGGAATACCGCTGTCTTCACCAATGCTTTGAACCTGTTTTGCCGCTCGCAACGCTCACAGGCGAGCGGATCCCCTACACCCGGAGGGCGTGTGTATCCGATTCGAACCACGACCCCTCCGCCGACTCGCTTCCCCATTGGAAAACTTACTGGATAACTTAGGAGCGAGCGCGTGCCCGTCGAGCAGGTATTAATAATTCCATAAGAAGCGTGGCCGGAAATACACTCTTTTGACCCAAACACGCTCGTTCACGGTCGCGGCCGGCAGGACGATGCGCGAAGGAACGCGGGCTTCGCGGCTTTTGCTCGGCCCGGCCTGCGACGCCAGGGCCGTCGAAAAAATTCTAGAAGACAAAGGCCGGTTTCGGAGCTTCGAACCCCGGAAGAAGAGCCGCAGCCGCCTGAAAGGCGTCCCGGCGCGAGAGCAGCTGCGATTTCTTATGAAGAAGAAACGCATGTCCGAGACCGCTTTCAACTTCGACCGCAACGAGACGTCCTCCGTCTCCAAGCTGTGCTGTCAGCGGTTCGGGAACGGCTTCCACGCCGCCTTCGACAACGATGACATTAAACGGAGCTTTCTCCGCCCAGCCAGCCGCCAGTATGCCGTGAACAGCCGTTACATTGGCGATGCCCAGTTCGGAACAGATCTTTGCAGCCTCCGCAGCGGCATTAGCCGCGGGCAGCAGCGCCACCACTTTTGCCGCCAATTGCGCGACGATCGCCGCCGCGTAACCGCAGCTGCCGCCGATCACGAGAACGCTGTCACCGGCTTCGACATCGGCAAGTTGCACCAGCCGCGCAAGCGTCGAGGGCGCCAGCATCGTTTGCCCGCCGCCGACGTCGAGATTTTCATCGCTGTAAGCCAGCGCCGCCAGATGGCCCGGAACGAATTTCTCGCGCGGGATAGCCGTCATCGCGGCGGTGACGCGCCGGTCCGTGACGTCGCTCGGACGCACTTGGCTCTCGACCATGTTCCTGCGTTGCAAAGCAGCGATTGTCATGCTTATCCCCGCATTCAAGCTCTTTCGGGCGGC
>DATLJG010000089.1:0-11132 GCA_035538995.1 Hyphomicrobium sp.
GGACGTTCCCGGCGCAACGTTGATCGATGCGCCGATGCTCAGGGGGCGCCTCGTGGCGCTCAAAGGCATACCGGTCGAAAACCTCAAAGTGCCTGCCGATGCGCAATGGGTTCTCAACGGCGACCGTGGCTTGAGCTACGCTGATACGATTCCGGAAGGATCGAAACTGACCAGCGGCACATGGTGGGCCAAAAACTACAGCGGTCCGCCGCTCGTCTCCTTCGAGGGTGAAATTGCAAAAAAGCTCGGCGTCGACGTCGGCGACCAAGTGACGGTCAATGTGCTTGGCCGCAACGTCGAGGCGAAGATCGCGAATTTGCGCGAAGTCAATTGGGAAAGCCTGTCGCTGAACTTCATCATGGTGTTCACGCCGAACACGCTGGAAGCCGCGCCGCATAATATGCTGGCGACGTTGCGCTTGCCGCCGGGAACGTCACGCGCAACCGAAACGGCGATGGTGCGGGATTTGGGCCGCGCCTATCCGGCCGTGACAGCCATCCGGGTGCGTGACGCGATCGATCAGTTCAACAAGATCTTCGCCAGAGTCATGGTCGCCGTGAAAGTGGCGGGCAGCATCACCTTGGCGGCTGGCGCGCTCGTGCTCGCGGGCGCGCTGGCAACGGCGCAGCGGCGGCGCATCCTCGAAGCCGTCATTCTGAAGACGATCGGTGCGCGACGCCGGCAAATCATGAAGGCGCATGCGTTTGAGTATGCGTTACTCGCGATCATCGCGGCGCTGGTCGCGATTCTGCTCGGCAGTCTTGTCGCCTGGATCGCCGTCACCCACGTCATGGAAATCGACTTCGTTTTCTCCGTGAACGCCGTTTTGGAGACGCTCGGGATTGCCGGCTTAATGATTACGGTGTTCGGGGGCCTTGGAACCTGGGCAGTTCTGAGAGCTCCGGCAGTCCCTTACCTGCGCTCGGAATAAAAAATTTACCGAGCGCTTTGAGGGGCTTGAAACAGACCCCCCCGAAGATCATATCATGGGCGAGTGCGGCGGTTTGCGCCGTCTAAAACGAGGATTTTACGAACATGGCTGAAGTTTTTACGCGACCGACTGGGCCAATCGGCGGCGCGAGAACATCCGGCGCAATTGACCAGGGGCTGCGCTCGTTCATGCTCGGCACCTACAATTATATGGCGCTTGGCGTGGCCGGCACGGCAGTTGTCGTCATGTTGCTGATGGCCAACCCGGGCGTCATGCACGCAATCGCATTGGGCCCGATGAAGTGGGTCATCTTTGCGGCCCTCTTGGGTCTCGGCTGGTTCGCACCGCGATTGTTCTTCTCCGGTAGCAATGTCATGGCGCACGGCGCCTTTTGGCTCTACGCCGCGCTTTGGGGCGTGTTGATCGCGCCGATGATCGAGATGTACGTGGCGCGCGGCATGTCCGGCCTCATCGGCCAGGCATTCTTCATCGCAGCGGCGACGTTCGCGGCGACGAGCCTCATCGGCTATACGACCAAGAAGGACATGACCGGCTGGAGCGGCTTCCTGTCGATGGCTTCGATCGGCCTCATCATCGCGATGCTGGTGAGCTTCTTCTTCGTCACCGACCCGGGCACGAGCAAGATGCTGAGCCTTGGCATCTCGGTTGTCGTCGTTCTGTTGTTCTCCGTCGTGACGGCGTTCGAAACTCAGGCGATCAAGTCGATGTATATCGAGCAAGCTGCTTACGGCGACGAGGCGCAGCTGAAGCGTTCGTCAGTCTTTGGTGCCTTCATGCTCTATGGCTCGTTCATCACCCTGTTCATCCACATCTTGAACATCTTGGGTTTGATGAACAGCAACAGCAACTAATCGAGCGACACGCTTGAACGAAAAAGGCCCCAATTTCGGGGCCTTTTTTGCGTCTCGGCAGGCTCTTCGTCGAACTTGAAAAATTACTTGCCGACGAGTTCCAGCCGATCTTCCAGCACGCTCAGCACACGCTTCAGGTCGTGACCGCGCTTCATGATCAAACCACCGGCGGCAATCACGCTGTAAGCGCCTTGCTTGCGCGCCAGTCGCGGGTCTTTTTCAATCCTATAAAGCGCGTATTCACTCGCCCGGCGATAAACGGAGAAAACCGCCGTGTCGCGCAGCAAATCGATGGCGTAATCGCGCCATGCGCCAGCGGCGACCTTGCGTCCGTAAAGATCAAGGATGGCGGCCAGCTCGTATCGGTCAAAGGCAATGCAGCGTCCCTGCTCCCGGTGGGCCGAATCGAGAGCGACGGCCTGGCCCGCGCGACGCGGGCGAAAATCTATCGGGTCGGTTGTCTCGCTCAAATCGAGTCGTCCGTTTCTGCCGACGCAAATTTGAGGATCGCCCTAACGCGCAACGAAAGCAAGGGGGACGAACACCTAGGACGTTCGTCGCAGTTGCAACCTACGGACTCGGCACGGAAATACCCCGCGCCGGACAAATTAGCGACCCGCCGCGGGCCACAATCTGCCTCATTGGAACGCGATAGAAATAGCCGTTGCCCGAGGCCTTGCTTCAACGACCGGCTCTGGACACTCAGCCCCCCAGCCCCCCGGGGCCAAAAGTTTCGGAGCTGGGTCTCTGGCAACTCTCCTGTCCCCTCTCCCGTCCTGAATTCCCCATTCAAGACGGAATACCACCCGAAATGTATTGCCTAAAAAGGCCGGAAAAATTCCGGCCTTTTTCTTTTCAGATTACAGATCATTATTTTGATCGTGGGCACGTATATGTGCTTATATAATGTTACGTCGAAGCGAATTTGGACAGTGTTCGCAATATGATAGCTTCCCGCCGCAAGACTGCGGTCAAGGCCCCGCCGAAGCCCACGCGCAATCCGCTGATCGCCAAATGGAATGGTGGCTTCGCCATGCCGCCATTCGCGAAGATCGAAGCGCGCCATTTCAAACCGGCGCTCGAAGCCGCATTTCGCGAGCACAACGCCGAGATTGAGAAGATCGCGAAAAATCCTGCCACGCCGACCTTCGCCAATACCATCCTCGCGCTGGAAAAAAGTGGCTGGCAGCTGTCGCGCGTCGCATCGGTGTTCTGGAATCTTGAAGGTTCCGATTCAACGCCGGAACTTCAAGACGTGGCGCGCGACATGGCCCCGCGATTCGCGGCGCATGAAACGCGCATTTTGCTCGACAAGCGCTTATTCAAGCGGGTCGATGATCTCTTTCAACGGCGCGACTCGCTAAAGCTCGGCGACGAAGACCGTCGTGTGCTAGAACGCCATCATCTCGAATTTGTACGCGCCGGCGCACGTCTTTCCGCCGCCGATAAGGCGCGCGTCAAGGAAATCACTGCGCGCCTGGCGACGCTCGTCACGCAATTCATGCAGAATGTTCTGAAGGACGAACAGTCGTGGCGGCTCATTCTCGAAAATGAGAATGATATGGCGGGCCTTCCGGCAACGTTGCGCGAAAACGCCGAACGCGCCGCCGCCGATGCCGGCTTGAAGGGCAAAGCGATGATTACGCTGGCCCGCTCAAGCGTCGAGGGCTTTCTGACATTTTCCAGCCGTCGTGATCTGCGCGAGCAGGCGTTCAACGCCTGGATTGGCCGTGGCGCCCATGAGGGAGACACTGACAACCGTCAGATCGTCGCCGAGGCGGTTGCACTGCGCGGCGAGTACGCCCGTCTCATGGGCTTCAAATCGTTTGCCGAATTCAGCTTGCAAGACACGATGGCGAAGACGCCGGAGGCCGTTGGCAACCTTTTACAGGGTGTGTGGCGGAAGGCCGTCGCGCGCGTCGGCGAAGAACGCGACGCCTTGCTCGCCGAAGCCCAGAGCGGTGGCGACAATTCGCTGATCATGCCCTGGGATTGGCGTTACTACGCCGAGAAAGTTCGTAAGGCGAAGTTCGACTTCGACGAATCGAAACTGCAGCCCTATCTCGAACTCGACAACATGATCCGCGCGGCGTTCGATTGCGCCACACGGCTGTTCGGCCTGAAATTCAAGGAACGCAGCGACCTGCCCCGGTATCACCCGGAGGTCAGAATTTGGGAAGTTCAGGATAAATCCGGCGCTCACGTCGGCATTTTCATGGGCGATTATTTTGCGAGATCGTCGAAACGCTCGGGCGCCTGGATGTCGGGCTTCCGCTCGCAGCACAAACTTGCCAAGGGTCAGTCTCCTGTCGTCGTCAATGTCCTGAACTTCGCGAAAGGCGCGGACGGTGAACCGGCGCTTCTCTCGTTCGATGACGCGCGCACGCTCTTTCACGAATTTGGCCACGCCCTGCATGGCCTTTTATCCGACGTCACATATCCGTCGATTTCGGGCACTGCCGTATCGCGCGATTTCGTGGAATTGCCGTCCCAGCTATACGAACATTGGCTCTCGACGACGGAAGTTCTCGAAAAGCACGCCCGCCATTACAAGACGGGTAAACCCATGCCGAAGACCTTGCGTGATAAGCTGTTTGCCGCGCGCAATTTCAATCAGGGTTTTGCAACGGTCGAATACACATCGTCAGCGCTTGTCGATATGGCGCTCTATTCGGCTGAGGGAAATCCGATCGGTGATGTCGAAGGTTTCGAACGCGAAACGCTGCGAGACATCGGCATGCCGGATGAAATCGTCATGAGGCACCGGATCCCGCATTTCATGCACATCATGTCGGGATACGCGGCGGGCTACTACAGTTACTTGTGGTCCGAGGTGATGGACGCGGATGCCTTCGCGGCATTCGAGGAAGCGGGCGACGTCTTCCATCGGCCGACGGCGAAGAAGCTCCACGAGTTCATCTATTCGGCCGGCAACCGCCGCGATCCGCACGAGGCCTACGTTGCCTTTCGCGGACGTGCGCCGAAAGTCGATGGCTTGCTGAAGAAGCGCGGCCTCGCGGCTTAGCTCATTCGAACCCACTCACGTCATGGCCGCCCTTGAGGCGGCCATCCAGGGCCACAGAAAGAGTGTCCTTAGATGTGGATGGCCGGGTCAAGCCCGGCCTTGGAGTAGGGGATCACCACAATCCGGCAATGGTGCCGCCGATGATGGGGCCGCTGCGATCTTCCTGAAGCAGAACGACGATCTTCTGCACTTCGGCTTGCATGAGCGCCGCGCGCGGGAGCTGCACCTCCACGGGTTCGCCCTTCCAGATGCCGATCGGCGTCAACTCGCGCACGATGTTCGTGTAGGTGAGCTTCTTTCCTTGATTTTCGCCCTGCTTGATATCGACCGTGCCGGACGATTGAACGACTCCGAGCCAGATGGTCGCCTCCCGGGGGGCGTGGCCCGGCTCTTCGCCACCCAACGCAAAATTCAGTCGGTTGCGCTCCTGCCAGAACCGTACGGGAATGTGCCCCGGTCCGGCGGTGGCCGATGTCTTTTCAATGGCCTGCTTGATGGCGCTTTCCGAAGCGCCGTTGACATGAATTTCGCCGTTGATGATGGCTTGCGGTGTATAGATGGCGCCATCGCCCCGCGCCCGCGCATAGTTCCGCTGCCGTTCGCTATTGCGCGGCGAAGCGAATGTGTCCTTCCAGCCGAGATAGTTCCAATAGTCCACCGGCAACGACAGGGCGATGATCGACGGATCATCGGCGAGCTTCTTCAATAAGGCATCGGCGGGCGGACACGAGGAGCATCCTTGGCTTGTGAAAAGCTCGACGACCGCGCGCGCGGGTACGGACGGCTCGCCGGGACCCGGAGGCTCCTCGGCGGCCAATGGTGTAGCCATTGCGGCGGCCAACGGCGCCAGAATTGCCAACAGGATCGTGCGAAAACGCATTTCGGCTCGCCTAGTTGAGGTGACGCAGTCCCCACCCCCGTTCGGTTTTCTAACCTCTAGCGGCTTTCCGAAAAAGTGAAAGACAAGAAAGCCATCTCACGAAGCGGTGAGACACGGAAGAATTCGCTCGATCAAAGTAAATCGTTACGATGAGATCGGGCCATCCCCCAACTGTCATCCTGCGCGAGCTCTCGCGCGAGATCCGGGACCCAGCTTGGATCCCGGCTTTTCGCGTTGATGGCTCAGGCGGCGAGATTGCGCAGCACGTAGTGCAGGATGCCGCCGTTCTTGTAGTATTCGATCTCATCGAGCGTATCGATCCGGCAAAGAACCGGCACGTCGAGCGACGTGCCGTCGGCGCGCGTAATCGTCAGATTTATGGTTTGACGCGGCTTGACGGATGCAAGACCGGGAATGGTGACGCGCTCATCGCCCTTGAGGCCCAGCGTCTGCCAGGAGGTGCCTTCCTGGAAGGTGAAGGGCGCCACGCCCATGCCAACGAGGTTCGAGCGATGAATACGTTCGAACGATTGCGCGACGACGGCGCGAACGCCCAAAAGGTTGGTGCCTTTCGCCGCCCAGTCGCGCGACGAGCCGTTGCCATATTCAATGCCGGCGAACACGACCAGCGGCACGCCCTCTTGCTCATAAAGCATCGCGGCGTCGTAGATCGGCATTTCCTTGCCCGACGGATAGTGGATCGTCAGGCCGCCTTCCTTCACGTTACCGTTCGCATCCTTCACCATGGCGTTCTTGATGCGGATATTGGCGAACGTGCCGCGCATCATCACTTCATGGTTGCCGCGCCGCGTGCCGTATTGGTTGAAGTCGGCCGGCTGCACGCCGTGTTCGCGCAGATATTGTCCCGCCGGACTGGACGTCTTGATCGAACCGGCGGGCGAGATGTGATCGGTCGTGATCTTGTCGCCGAACAGACCCAGGATGCGGGCATTGATCACATCATCAACCGGCTTCGCGTTGCGCGAGATAGTCTGGAAATACGGCGGGTTTTGAACGTACGTCGATTGATCGTCCCAACCGTAGGTCAAGCCGCCGCCGATTGCGATGGCTTGCCAGTTCTCGTCGCCCTTGAAAACATCGGCGTAACGCGATTTGAACATGTCGCGCGTGATGTGTTCGGTAATGAATTTCTGAATCTCTTGCGTCGTCGGCCAGATCTCTTTCAGATAAACCGGCTTGCCGTCGCTGCCCGTGCCGAGCGGTTCTTTCGTCAAATCCTTCTTCACTGTTCCGGCCAGCGCGTGCGCGACGACGAGCGGTGGCGACGCAAGGTAGTTGGCCTGAACGTCAGGGCTGACGCGCCCTTCGAAGTTGCGATTACCGGACAGAACGGCCGCCGCCACGATGCCATTGTCGTTGATGGCTTGCGACAGTTCCGGCGCTAGCGGGCCAGAATTCCCGATGCAGGTGGTGCAACCGAAGCCGACGAGATTGAAGCCGATCTTATCGAGGTACGTCTGCAGCCCCGACTTGGCGAGATACGCCGCAACGACCTGCGATCCCGGCGCCAGCGAGGTCTTGACCCACGGCTTGCTCGTCAAGCCGCGTTCGACCGCATTGCGCGCGAGAAGTCCGGCCGCGATGAGCACGCTCGGGTTCGACGTATTGGTGCAGCTCGTGATGGCGGCGATCACCACGTCGCCATGTCCGATGTCGAAGGGCTTCCCCTCGACCGGAACACGCTTCGCCAACTCGCCGGGCTTTTTGTATTCGACATCGAGCGCCGTCTCGAAGCCGCCCTTGATATCGCCCAGTGCCAGCCGCCCTTCCGGACGTTTCGGACCGGCCATCGATGGCACGACCGTGCCAAGGTCGAGCGACAGCGTATCGGTGAAAACCGGATCGGCGGTGGCCGTTTCGCGGAACAGCCCCTGCGCTTTGCAATAGGCTTCGACCAGCGCGATGCGGTGCGAGTCGCGTCCCGACATCGTCAGATAATTGATCGTCTCTTTGTCGACCGGGAAGAAGCCACATGTCGCGCCGTATTCAGGCGCCATGTTTCCAATCGTCGCGCGATCGGCAAGCGTCATGCTGTCGAGTCCAGGCCCAAAGAACTCGACGAACTTGTTCACCACGCCCTTTTTGCGCAGCATCTGCGTGACGGTCAAAACAAGGTCCGTCGCCGTCACGCCTTCCTTGAGCCGACCCGTTAGCTGGAACCCGATGACCTGCGGGATGAGCATCGACTGCGCCTGACCGAGCATCGCAGCCTCGGCCTCGATACCGCCGACGCCCCATCCGAGCACGGCAAGACCGTTGACCATCGTCGTATGGCTGTCCGTGCCGACGAGCGTGTCGGGATAAGCAACGGTCGAGCCGTCCGGCATCTGTTTGGTCCAGACCGTCTGCGCCAGATATTCGAGGTTCACCTGATGGCAGATGCCGGTGCCCGGCGGCACGACGCGGAAATTATGAAACGCGCCCTGTCCCCACTTGAGGAAGTTGTAGCGTTCGCCGTTCCGCGCATATTCGTGCGCGACGTTGTCGGAAAGAGCTTTCGGCGTGCCGAACTCATCGACGATCACCGAGTGGTCGATGATGAGGTCCACAGGCACGAGCGGATTGATTTTCGCCGGATCGCCGCCGAGCTTCGTCATTCCGTCACGCATGGCTGCGAGATCGACGACGGCCGGAACGCCGGTGAAGTCCTGCATCAACACGCGCGCCGGGCGGAAACCGATTTCTTTTTCGCTTCTGCCCTTGTTATCGAGCCATTCGGCCATCGCCGCGATGTCGGCCTTGGTGACGGTGCGTCCGTCCTCGTGACGCAAAAGGTTCTCCAGCAGAACCTTCATCGAATAAGGAAGCCGGGAAATGCCCTTGAGGCCGTTGGCCTCGGCATCGGGCAAGGAATAGTAAACGTAGGCTTTGCCCTCGACGTCGAGGGTTTTGCGGCAGTTGAAGCTATCGTTGGACGAGGGTGTGAGTGCGCTCAAGGTCAGGCCTCCGAAGATTAGGACGAAGGGCTGCGCCGCCGGAGTGCCGGCGGGTCGAGGATGTCCCGCAGCATCGCAGGCGAGCCGCGTGACCCTCGCTTTTGCGCTAGCGAAGGATACAGTGTGCCTTTTATATAATCCTCGGCAAAAGTGAACCCCTTCACGATTTAGCGATGGCGTCGCAGGTAAATGCGCGCGCAATCGCTCATTCCGCAGTCACGGATTCCTTATCTCAGTGCAACTCATCGCCGAAGACCTGATTATTGAGCGCGGCGGCCGGTTTGTTATCGACGGCCTGTCGTTTACCGTTTCGACCGGAGAATCGCTCGTCCTCTCAGGGGCGAACGGCGCCGGAAAAACGACGCTTCTGAGGACGATCGCGGGTTACATCCGGCCGCGGGAGGGCTCGGTTCGCCTCGACGGCGGTGAAAGCGAATTGACGCTTGCCGAACAAGCCCACGTCGTCGGCCACGCCAATGCCGTGAAGTCCAGCCTCACGGTTTTTGAAAACGCGGCATTTTGGTCGGATTATCTCAGCGCGGGTTCGACGGATCGAGAGTCCATCGAAGCCGCCCTTCACCATTTCGGCCTTGAAGACCTCGTCGAATTCCCCGCCGCCTATTTATCCGCCGGACAGCGCCGCCGCCTGGGGCTTGCCAGATTGCTGTTGGTGCGGCGTCCGGTATGGCTGCTCGATGAACCAACCGTGTCGCTGGATATCGCATCGTCGGAACGGCTCGTTGCCGCCGTCAACGACCACACACGCACCGGCGGGCTGGCAATCATCGCGACGCATCTGCCGCTGGCGCTCGAACGCGCCCGCACATTGGAAATGGGTTCGCGAAGGATGGCGGCGTGAGGAGCTTTTGGGCGCTGGTCCGCCGCGACTTGCAATTGGCCGTGCGTGAGGGAGGTGCGATCGGCACCGCGCTGGGATTCTTTCTCATCGTCGTGTCGTTGATGCCGCTTGGCCTCGGGCCGGATCTCAATCTCTTGTCACGCATCGCCGCCGGGGTTTTGTGGATCGCGCTGTTGTTGGCCGCGCTTTTGTCCCTCAACCGCATTTTCGAGTCGGACTACGAGGACGGCACGCTCGACGTTTTAGCGACCGGCCGCATCCCTCTGGAACTCGTCGCCGCCGCGAAGTCGCTCGCCCATTGGATCACGACCGGCATCCCGTTGGCGTTGCTCGCCCCCGTGCTCGGAATTTTGCTCAATCTCGAATTCAGATCGTATCCGATCCTGGTGGCGACGACGCTCGCCGGAACTCCGGCCGTCAGCTTCTTGGGCGCCATCGGCGCAGCCCTAACTGTGAAGGCGCGACGCGGAGGCCTGTTGCTGGCGCTTGTCGTTCTGCCTCTCTATGTCCCAACACTCATTTTCGGCATTTCCGCCGTCAGCGCCGCGTCCGGACCATCGGGTACCGGCGCGTCGTTCTTGATTTTGGCCGCGATTTCGCTTGCGGCGGCCGTTCTCGGCCCGCTCGCCGCTGCGGCGGCACTACGCATACAACTTCAATAAATTTCCGTATCGAGCTCCGGTTGACACCCTCTCCCGGCCGTTACCTTCGCCACCTGCTGGAGCCGACAACCATCTGTTGGCTACCGAATAGCAGCACGCACAGCCTCCTAGAATGAGACTGTCGCTACGGGATGCGAGGATTTCGAATGCTTACGAAACTTTCCAGATATGATCGTCTTTGGCTGTCTTTGGTAATTTTCTGGCAGTTGGTTCACTGGGAGCAAAGTTGGATCTTAAGCTTGGTATTTCTCTGGGCTCTGGGCCTGATCATATTGCAAATTATTAAGTCACCGTAGCCGTGCGTTTTGTTGCGCCCGTCAATGGAAAGGCCTAAATCCGGCACATGCAGACGCTGACACAGCAATTGGCCAATCCGACCCGCTTCATGGAGCTGTCATCCCGAGTCCTTCCGTGGGCATCGGTGATCGCGGCCGGCCTCATCGCCTACGGGCTTTATCTGGCGCTCCTCGATTCACCCGCCGACTACCAGCAGGGTGAGACGGTTCGCATCATGTACATCCACGTGCCGTGCGCCTGGCTCTCCATGATGATCTACGGGCTGATCGCGCTATCGAGCTTTGGTCTTCTCGTCTTTCGTCATCCGCTGGCGGACGTTTCAGCGAAAGCCGCAGCTCCGATCGGCGCCGCCTTCACGTTCCTCGCGCTTCTGACGGGATCGCTTTGGGGCAAGCCGATGTGGGGCACGTATTGGGTCTGGGATGCGCGGCTGACCTCGGTCCTGATCCTGTTCTTTCTGTATCTCGGCCTGATTGCTCTGCGCGCCGCGCTCGATGATGAATCCGCCGCCGCCAAACTGACGGCCGTCCTGGCCCTTGTCGGCGTCACGATCCTGCCGATCATCAAGTTCTCGGTGAACTGGTGGAACACGCTGCATCAGCCATCGACGGATTTCACGTCAACCGTTGATCCGAGCATGCGGTGGCCG
>DATLJG010000090.1:0-2150 GCA_035538995.1 Hyphomicrobium sp.
ACCCTGGAGAAGCTCCCCGACGACCGAACAGCCGTCCTGACCGCGACGCGCGAACTCGGCCGCATCTCAGGTTACCTTGAAACCATCATGGCTGCGCTCGACGTGCATCTTGACGGGCGCAAGCGGGCTGGCGTTAAACGGCGTCTAGAGCATCTGCAGCCCTTCGATCTCGAAGCCGCCATCCGGGAGTTCGGCGCTTTCCGCCACGCGCGGCGCCTGACTTCGGCGGAGGGCTATTTCCGGGCGCTGGCCGACACGCTGCGCGCCTGCACCAAATGCGCGACTGACCGACTGGAGACTAAGCAATGGACAAATTCACGGTTCTGACCGGCGTCGCGGCACCTCTGCCGATCCGCAACGTCGATACCGACATGATCATTCCGAAGCAGTTCCTGAAGACGATCAAACGCACCGGTCTCGGCAAATCGCTGTTCTACGAAATGCGCTACGATCCAGCGACCGGCAACGAGATTGCAGATTTCGTGCTCAACAAGCCGCAGTACCGCAAGGCGACGATCCTTGTCGCTGGCGAAAACTTCGGCTGCGGTTCCTCGCGCGAACACGCGCCGTGGGCGCTGCTCGACTTCGGCATCCGCTGCGTCATCGCACCAGACTTTGCCGACATTTTCTACAACAACTGCTTCCAGAACGGCATTCTGCCGATCAAGCTGCCGCAGAGCGACGTCGACAAGCTGATGGACGACGCCAATCGCGGCGCCAACGCAACGATCACCGTCGATCTTGAAAAACAGGAAATTCGTGGACCCGACGGCGGCGTCATCAAATTCGACATCGATCCCTTCCGCAAGCACTGCCTGCTGAACGGCCTCGACAACATCGGTCTGACGCTCGAGAAGACCAATGCCATTTCATCCTTCGAAACATCGACCGCATCCTCGCGGCCGTGGTTGTGAACCACCAAACGTCATGGCCGCCCCTGAGGCGGCCATCCAGGGCAACAAGTTGAGCCGTCAGAGCATGCGGCTCTGGATGGCCGGGTCAAGCCCGGCCATGGAGTGAAGAGGAAACGGAGAAGCGACGATGGCCAAAGCGATCCACATGATGGTGCGCGTGCGCGATGAAGCGCGCTCGGTAAAATTCTACGAGGACTGCTTCGGCCTCAAGGTCTCCGATCGCAAAGACTGGCCCGACTTCACGCTCATCTACATGAAGAACCCCGAAAACGATTTCGAGATCGAGCTGACGGTCAACAAGGGCCGCACGGATGCCTATGATCTCGGCAACGGCTACGGACATATCGCCTTCGTCGTTGACGACCTCGAAGCCACGCGCGCCAAAATCGCCGCCGCCGGCTACGAGCCGAAAGACATCAAGACCATGAGCCACGACGGCAAGCCGTTCGGCAAATTCTTCTTCATCGACGATCCCGACGGCTACAAGATCGAAGTGCTGCAACGCGGCGGCCGATTCCAATAAGTTTCAATTCCTGCGAGGACTGCCCACATGGCCGACGACGATTTCAAATTCGATGCGGCCATGATGGGACGCCTAGCCGGCGCGCTGTCATTTCTTGTCGGCGCCGATCACGCGGCAACCAAGGCTTTGAAAACAGCTTCCGAAACGGGCACCGACAAGGACATCAAGGCCGCTCGCACACAATTTCTGAAGCTGAAGCCCGGCGACCGCCGCGCCGCGCTGACGATGCTCAACGACTAGCCTCCTTCGCGACATGACTTGCGAGTGCTAAGGTCGATGCAACGCCAAAGACACGCATCCAGGCATTTATCGGCGAGGCGATGAGATCCTGAATTTCATGACGGCGTGCCCATGAAATCCGTCAGCGAGCGCGTCGGCGAGGTCTTTCTCGCGTTCCTGAAACTTGGCCTCACCTCTTTCGGCGGCCCGATCGCGCATCTCGGATATTTTCGGCAGGAGTTCGTCGAGCGCCGCAAATGGCTCGACGAAGCCTCCTACGCCGATGTTGTAGCTCTCTGCCAATTTCTTCCGGGCCCGGCATCGAGTCAGGTCGGATTGGCGATCGGCCTGTCACGCGCAGGATATGCGGGCGCGATAGCGGCGTGGACGGCCTTCACCCTCCCCTCCGCCGTGGCACTTATACTTTTCGCTTACGGTATCTCCGCCAGCGGCGCAGCGCTTGACGCTGGTTGGCTGCACGGGTTGAAGGTCGC
>DATLJG010000091.1:0-11024 GCA_035538995.1 Hyphomicrobium sp.
TCCGCCGGAAGAGGTGAACGCGGAAGACCCGCTTTTCATTCTCTACACGTCGGGATCGACGGGAAAGCCGAAAGGCGTCGTGCATACGACGGGCGGATATCTCGTCTACGTGTCGATGACGCATCAATACGTGTTCGATTATCACGACGGCGACATCTACTGGTGCACTGCCGATGTCGGCTGGGTGACCGGACACAGCTATATCGTTTACGGGCCGCTGGCGAACGGCGCGACGACGCTGATGTTCGAAGGCATTCCGACCTATCCGACGGCGTCGCGTTTCTGGGACGTCATCGATAAGTGGAAGGTGTCGATTTTCTATACGGCGCCGACGGCAATCCGGGCGCTGATGGGCTGCGGCGACGACCTCGTCAAAAAGACGAGCCGTGCGTCTCTGAAGTTGCTCGGATCCGTCGGTGAGCCGATCAACCCGGAAGCGTGGGAATGGTATTATCACGTCGTCGGCGAGGGCCGCTGTCCGATCGTCGACACGTGGTGGCAGACCGAGACCGGCGGCATCATGATCACGCCGCTGCCCGGCGCCACGGATCTAAAGCCCGGGTCGGGAACCAAGCCGTTCTTCGGCGTTCAACCGGCACTCGTCGATGATAAGGGCAACATTGTCGAGGGCGCCGGCCAAGGCAATCTCGTGATGCTCGACAGTTGGCCGGGACAATCGCGGACCATCTACCGCGATCACGACCGTTTCGTGAAAACGTATTTCTCAGCTTATCCCGGCATGTACTTCAGCGGCGACGGCTGCCGGCGCGACGAGGACGGCTACTATTGGATCACCGGCCGCGTCGATGATGTCATCAACGTTTCAGGACACCGCATGGGTACGGCGGAGGTCGAGAGCGCGCTCGTCTCGCATCCCAAGGTCGCGGAGGCGGCAGTCGTCGGCTATCCGCACGACCTCAAGGGCCAAGGCATCTATTGCTACATTACCCTTGTGATGGGCGAAGACGGAGACGACGGCCTGAAGAAAGATCTTGTTGCCCACGTCCGGCGCGAGATCGGGCCGATTGCGTCACCCGATCTCATTCAATTCTCGCCGGGCCTGCCGAAAACGCGGTCGGGCAAGATCATGCGGCGCATTCTGCGCAAGATCGCGGAGGACGACTTCGGCAATCTCGGCGATACCTCGACGCTGGCCGATCCGGCGGTCGTCGATGATCTCATCTCGAATCGCCAGAATCGGCGGGCGCCCTAAAAATCAGAAATCGGAGACGATCCCGCCCGTTTCCCAATCGCCGAAGCGCGTCGGCTCAGGACCATCGCGTCCACCAATTTCAGTGGGCGCGTCCCGGCTCGGCGCCTGCCGACGGCGGGCTTCCGCTTCCGCCAAGGCGCGGCGTGCCTCAGGCGTCAGCGGGCGGGCTTCCTCCGGCGTCTGCGGTGCCCGCGCTTGGGTGTCGTCGTCTCGATCTGAAATCATGTTCACTATCTGATGGCGTCCGGTGCCGGTGATGACCGTCACACGAGGCCTTTATACGTTTCGACCATGACCATATATATGCTGCGGTCGGCCGCAGGGAAGTCTGCGGCGCTTCTATGGGATTGCGGCACATGCCGATGAACTACGCCAAGACGGCCCTTCTGCTGGCTGTTCTCACCGCGATCTTCGTCGCGGTGGGCGCGGCTGTCGGCGGCAAGTCGGGTCTCGTCATCGCCTTCTTCGCGGCGATGGCCATGAACGCCTTCAGCCTTTGGAAGTCTGATACGGCCGTGTTGCGGATGTTCAACGCGCAGGAGGTCAACGAGAAAACCGCACCGGAGCTGGTGGGATTAGTGCGTGATCTGGCGAAGCGCGCAGAACTGCCGATGCCGCGCGTCTACGTCATGAACAACGCCCAGCCCAACGCTTTCGCGACAGGGCGGAACCCTTCGAACGCGGCAGTTTGTGCTTCAACGGGATTGCTCGAAGCCTTGAGCCGCGAAGAACTCGCCGGCGTGATGGCGCACGAACTTTCGCACATCAAGAACCGCGATACGCTGACAATGGCCGTTGCGGCGACGATCGGCGGCGCGGTTTCGATGTTCGCGCAATATCTGCAGTTCGGGATGCTGTTCGGCGGCGGTCGCGGCGACGATCGCGGCGGCATGGGTCTCGTTGGCACGCTCGCGACCATTATTCTGGCGCCGATGGCGGCCGGTCTTGTGCAAATGGCCATCAGCCGATCGCGCGAATATCAGGCCGACCGCATGGGCGCGATGATTTGCGGCAATCCACTGTGGCTTGCGTCGGCGTTGCGCCGCATCCATACGCTCGCCCGGCGGATCGATAATCCGGAAGCGGAAGCGATACCTGCCACGGCACATATGTTCATCATCAATCCTCTCAACGGGCACGGAATGGATAGTCTTTTCTCCACGCATCCCAACGTCGAGAACCGCATTGCGGCGCTCGAAGCGCTTGCGCGCGAGATGCGCGTTACGCCCGCTTCGAATTCAAATTCCTGGAGTGAGGACGACGTCGCTGGTCCGGCGGGCGAGGCGAGCGGCGACGTTTGGGTCGGCGGCAAAAATTATACAAAACCCCCAAGCCCTTGGGGTTGATGTGACAAGCAGTAGAATGACGAGCCAAATCACACGCCGCGACAAGGGTGGCGCGATGCGCGGCAACGCTTCGCCTCGGCCACCGGCTGGTCCGGGCGGATTGCAGGCGCGCGATGTGGCCGTCTCGGCGCTGTTTTCGGTTCTCGTCGATAAGCGGCCTTTCGATGACGCATTTGCGAGAGCCTCCGCCGCGCGGAATCTCGCGTCTCGCGACCGGGCCTTCGCGCGGCTCATCGCAACGACGGTGCTTCGCAATCGCGGTTCCTTGCAGGCGGTGCTCAGTACCTACATCGCCAAGCCGTTGCCTCCACATCAGGGGCGACTGGAACTTGTCCTGCTCGCCGCCGCGGCACAGCTTCTTTTGCTGCAAACGCCGCCGCATGCGGCCATTTCACTTGCCGTCGATCAATGCCGCGCCGACAGTCAGGGCCGACGTTTCGCCAATCTCGTCAACGCCGTTCTGCGCCGCGTGAGCGAGAGCGGGCACGGGCGTTTGGCCTCCCTCGACAATGTTACGCTGACATTTCCCGAGTGGCTGCTCAGCAAATGGAGCAACGTCTATGGTGCGGCCGAAGCCCGGCAGATTGCGCGTGCTTCGCTCGTAGAACCGCCCTTGGACCTGACCGTCAAATCCGACGTCATCGACTGGGCCGCTCGGCTGAATGGCGTTCCACTCGAGAGCGGATCGGTGCGCTGTGCGGGTGTCGGCCGGATCGAAGAACTCGACGGATACGCTGACGGTGCGTGGTGGGTCCAGGACGCGGCCGCAGCGCTGCCGGTGAAGCTGTTCGGCAATGTTGCCAATCGCACCGCGCTCGATCTCTGTGCCGCACCGGGCGGCAAGACTGCGCAACTCGCGGCCGCCGGGGCGCGCGTCGTCGCCGTCGATAAATCGGCGGGGCGGCTGGCACGCCTGCAAGAGAATCTTCAGCGTCTCGATCTTTCCGCCGAGGTGGTGACGAGCGATGCTCTGAATTTCACCAGCGAAACGTTGTTCGATGCCGTGCTTCTCGATGCGCCATGCACGGCGACAGGGACAATCCGCCGGCATCCCGACATTCTGTACCTCAAGCGTCCCGAAGACGTCGCGGCGCTGGCGGACTTGCAAAAGCGCCTTCTTCAGCAAGCGGCGCGGCTTGTGAAGCCCGGCGGCATCCTCGTTTATTGTACGTGTTCGCTCGAACCCGAGGAAGGCGAAGAGCAAATCGCCGCTTTTCTCGACGAGCATAAGGATTTCAATCGGCGGCCGATGGAGCTTGATTTCTCGACCGTCCCGGCTCTGTGGCGGACTTCGGAAGACGATTTGAGGACGTTGCCGTCATATCTCTCGGATTTTCCTGAAGGTCTTCGCGGACTCGACGGGTTCTTCGCGGCGGCGCTTGTGAAGGCCGATTGTTAACTGCTACCTGATCGCGACGCCTTGTTTTGGTGGCAGTCCCCGCCTAATCCGGGTTGGCTGCGCTTCAGCGAGCGGGGACCAGGGAGCAGCATGTCGAACCTCAACGTCACGGAGCGGTTGAAGATTCGCTCGCTCTCGGTCGAGCGTCTGCGGCGGCGGGCTCTGACACGGACACTGTCCTCGCCGATCTTTCGCTGGCGCTATGCCGGAACAGGCGCCGATCAAATTCTCATCGTGCCGCAGGAGCTGCGCGCCGCCGACCCCAGTTTCTGGAGCGAGATCGCGCACGGCCATTTCGGTCTTGCCTCGCAGATTGCCGATCTCAGGGGCGCTTCGCCGTTTCGCGTCGAGCCGCCGAGTCTCGCGTGGGCGCGGGAGCTGCACGGCTTCGGCTGGCTGCGCCATCTGGCGGCCACGGAGGAGGACGAAGCGGCGGATGCGGCGCGGGCGTTGGTTCTCGAATGGATCACGCTGCGCGGTATGCCGAGCGGCATTGCGTATGAGCCCGACGTCATCGGCCGCCGTCTCATTTCCTGGATTGCGCAAGCGAATATGCTGCTCGAAACGCTCGATGCGCGGTCCTACTCGGCGGTTATGACGAGCATCGGCCAGCAGATCGTGACGCTGAAGACGACGTGGCGCAATGCTCCGGACGGCATCCCGCGGCTCGTTTGTCTGATTGCGCTCGTTCTATCGGATCTCGCCGTCTCCGGGCATGACCGGCAGCTCAAGGAAGCGCTCGATGCGCTGGCCGAAGAACTCAAGCGGCAAATTCTGGACGATGGCGGGCACGTCAGCCGCAGCGCCAGCGTTCTCGCTGATCTCATTCTCGATTTGCTGCCGCTCGGTCAATGCTTTCAAGCGCGCGGGCGTCAACCGCCCGAGGAGATCAATGCAGCGATCAAGAAGTCGCTGAGCTTCTTGCGTTTCATGCGGCTCGGCGACGGGATGCTGGCGCGTTTCAATGGCGTCAGTACGGGATCACCCGCAACGCTGGCGACCGTACTCGGCTATTCGGTTAGTAATTTCGATGTGCCGGCGGTGTCGCCCGCATCGGCATACGTGCGGCTGGAGCGAGGCGAGACGATTGTCATTGTCGATGCCGGTTCGCCACCACCCCTCGAAATGGCGACCGAAGCGCAGGCTGGAGCACTGTCGTTCGAGATGACGTCGCGGCAATATCTCGTGCTGGCGAACGGCGGCTTTCCGGGGCCTGCGGATCGTAGCTGGGATTCGGCGGCGCGGGCGACGGCAAGCCACAATACATTGTCGTTGGCACAGGCGTCGTCATCGCGGCTCGTTCGTCATCCACAACTCGAAGCCATGATCGGAGGCTTGCCGATCCGTGGGCCGGACACGGTTTTTGCGGACTATCGCGATGAAGGCGGCCACGCGGTGCTTGAAGCAAGTCACGATGGGTATCTTAAGCGCTTTGGTTTGATCCACGGGCGGCAGTTGTCTCTCGCACCGGGGGGCGATCAGCTTCAAGGGATCGACACCCTCAGGCCGCCCAAAGGGCAACTCCGGCTGAAGCACGATCTGCCGTACGCGATCCATTTTCATTTGCATCCGGACTGCCGCTGCACGCTTGACGATGCCTCCACCTGCCGGGTGAAACTGCCGGATGGCCGCAATTGGATCTTCAACGCGAAGAATGCATCGCTTTCGATCGAGGAAAGCACTTTTTATGTCGATAGCGCCGGGCCCCGGCCGTCGCTGCAAATCGTGCTCCGCGGGACGACCTTTGGTGAGACGGAAGTCCAATGGTCTATGCGCGCGGCGCCGAATGACGCCCAAGGCTGATCTTTACCCCAATTAACGCGGCACAATCGCGCGTTCGTGGGGGAGTGGGTTGGCCTCGCCGATCAGACCATGATAACCGCCTCTGCAAACATGCGGGGTGACTATGGCCGACCAGAAAATTCGCCGGGCGCTACTCTCGGTTTCCGACAAGTCGGAGCTTGTTCCGTTCGCAACGGCCTTGCAGGCCCACGGCATCGAGATCGTTTCGACCGGTGGCACGGCGGCCGCTCTCAAGTCGGCGGGTCTCACCGTTAAGGACGTTTCGGAACTGACCGGTTTCCCCGAGATGATGGATGGCCGCGTGAAGACGTTGCACCCGCGCGTCCACGGCGGTCTTCTCGGAATTCGCGGCAACAGCGAGCATGAACAATCGGCGAGCGAACACGGCATTCTGCCGATCGATCTGCTTGTTGTTAATCTTTATCCCTTCGAGGCGACGGTCGCCAAAGGCGCCGCTTACGACGATTGCGTCGAGAATATCGATGTCGGTGGACCGGCAATGATCCGCGCCGCCGCGAAGAACCATGAGAGCGTCACGGTCGTCGTGGAGCCTGAGGATTATGCGCGCGTGCTATCCGCGATGTCGGAGAACGGTGGCGCGACGACGTTGGAACTTCGCAAGCAACTCGCGGCGAAGGCGTTCGCGCGCTCGGCTGCCTACGATGCGGCGATCAGCAATTGGTTTGCCGGTGTGATCGGCACGGCTGCGCCGGAGTGGCGGGCGATCGGCGGGGAGCGCGCGCAAGCTCTGCGTTATGGGGAGAATTCGCACCAATCGGCGGCGCTTTATATTTCGGACCGCAGCCGTCCGGGCGTTGCGAACGCGCGGCAGCTTCAGGGCAAGGAACTGTCCTACAACAACATCAACGATACGGACGCGGCGTTTGAATTGGTTTCGGAATTCGACGCGGCGTCGCCGGCTGTTGCCATCATCAAGCATGCGAATCCGTGTGGCGTCGCGGTCGGCGGTTCGCTGACGGAGGCTTATCTGAAGGCGCTAGCCTCCGATCCGGTCAGCGCTTTCGGCGGCATCGTCGCGCTCAATCAGGCGATCGATAAGAAGGCGGCGGAAGAGATCACCAAGGTCTTCACCGAAGTCGTTATTGCGCCTGATGCCTCGGACGAGGCGAAAGCGATCTTTGCGGGTAAGAAGAATTTGCGCTTGTTGCTGACGGGCGGTCTGGCGGATTCGCGCGCGGCAGGTTTGTTCGTCAAATCAGTTGCCGGTGGATTTCTGGTGCAATCGCGTGACGCCAGCAATGCCGACGATTTGGAATTGAGGGTGGTCACGAAGCGCGCTCCGTCGGCTGCCGAACTGGCGGATTTAAAATTCGCGTTCAAGGTTGCGAAGCACGTCAAATCGAATGCCATTGTCTACGCCAAGGGCGGCGCGACGGTCGGCGTCGGCGCCGGTCAGATGAGCCGGGTCGATTCTGCGCGGATCGCGGCCTGGAAGGCGGCGGAGGCGGCGAAGGCGCAAGGTTTGGACGCCCCGTTGACGGTCGGGTCCGTCGTTGCGTCCGACGCATTCTTTCCGTTCGCCGATGGATTGATCACGGCGGCGGAGGCAGGCGTCACCGCTGTCATTCAGCCGGGCGGTTCGATGCGCGATGATGAAGTCATCAAGGCCGCCGACGAGCGCGGGCTAGCGATGGTCTTTACCGGCGTCCGGCATTTCCGGCATTAGTGCTCGGGAAGCCCTGCGATACTATTCCGAGCGGATTCGAACGAAGAGCATCATCACGACGCCAGTGAGCAGGAAGGCGAGAATCGCCGCCATGCCGACGCGCTGACTTCCCGACACTTGTGTCAGGAAAGCGACGCAGAACGGCGCCAGGAAGGCCGTCACCTTGCCGGAAAAGGCGAAGAGGCCAAAGTATTGGGTCATCTTTTCCTCGGGCGCGAGACGGGCCAATAGAGACCGGCTCGCTGCTTGAACGGGAGCGGCGACGAGACCGACAAGGATTGCGAAGGCGAGGAAGACCTGCTCACCCATTGACGAAAATGGTTTTGAGCCGGCAACCTTTTCGACGACATCGGTCGTGAACAGAACGTGCGTTTTGTCGACCGAGAGAATTCCAATCGCGCCGATGATGAGCGCGAGAAGCGCACAGATGATCACGACTTTCGGTCCTATCCTGTCGTCGAGGTGGCCGCCGATCAGCGCGCCGAATGCGCCGACCAGCGTCAGGATGATCCCGAATATGCCAAGTTCCAGCGGTCCCCAATTGAAAACGGACGCGCCGTAGATGCCGCCGAAGGCGAAGATCGCCGTCAGGCCGTCCGTGAAAATCATGCGGGCAATCAGGAAGATCATCAGGCTCGGCATGGAGGGGAGCGATTTCATCGTGTTCCAGAGCTCTGCCGTGGCGGAGCGTTGGCCGGACGCGACAGATCGCGTCCGCCTATCGGGAACGAACAAGAAAAAGGGAATGATAAAAATCGCGAACCAGAGCGCGGAGAACGGGCCCGTGATGCGGTCGCTCTGGTGGGCTGCGCCATCGAGGTTCAGAAGCGGATCGAAGCCGAGCAACGTCGTCGCCGCGCCGGGGACCGGAACCAAAAAGCCGGCGACGAGCGCCAAGCTCGCCAAGCCGCCAAAGTAGCCGACGGCCCAGCCCGTTCCCGAGAGACGGCCAAGCTCACGTTTCGGCACCAGTCCGGTCATGATGGCGTTCGAAAAGACGCTCATCAGCTCGGCGGCGAGCGTGGCGATGACGAAGCCCGCCAGTACCAATAACACCGTTCTCAGCGATGCGTCGGGCGTGGCGATCCAGAGCACGACGAGTCCGGCGAGAAAGACGAGCGAGAGGATGGCCATCCACGGCTTGCGCGCGCCGCGCCCGTCGGCTGCTGCTCCGAGAAAAGGACTTAGGATCGCGATCAGAAGACCGGCGACCGCAGCTGCGTATCCCCAAAGCGTTTGTCCGCAGGCGGCCTTTTCGCTGCCCTCGGCGATCAACGTGCCGCAGACGGAGTTCTGAACGACCACGTTCGCGAAATAGGGCGCGAACAGGAATGTCTGGACCAGCGTATAATGCGGTTGGGTCGCCCAATCGAAAAGCATCCACGATATGCGGGCTCTGAGCGGAGCGCGATTTTCCGATTGGATTGTCGGGGATGATCGGCTGCTGCTACGCGCGCCGCCAAGATCGACTGTCGCCATCGTCTTCCCCCTACCGAATGTGCCCGGTTGCTTCCTTAGCACACGCGACGGTCAGGTTTCCAAAACGATCAAATGATCTGGAAGCTCGTTGGGGTCGATCGAGCCGGGGGGAAAATGCTCGGAAAGCAGTACACCGATCCGCTCGATGGCGGCGACGAAGCCGTCGGCTGCCCGCCCTTCGCCAATCTGGCGCGTGAAATCATCGACGATGCCTTGCCATGTGCCCTTCGGAACGCGGGCATCGATGCCGCTGTCGGCGATGATCTCGACGCGCTGTTCGGCGACGGAGACGAATAGCAATACGCCGGTGCGGCCCGTTGTCGTGTGCAAATTCTGCGCGATGAATTGCTCGCTGGCGCGGCGGCGTGCGTTGGCGTTGGCGATCGACTTCGGAACCAGCGCCATTCTGATGATCGAGGGCCACGCCAATGCCAGCAGCGCTAAAAAGACGAGCAGCTGAATGAGAAAAATCCACTGGACCTTCATCCAAGTGAAATGAATGAGCGGCCACGGGACGACGAGTGCCAGCATCGCCGCCCACATGAACGGCACGTGTTCATAGCGGCTGCTCTGCTCGGCCACGACGGCGACGATTTCGCCCGACGTCGTGCGTTCGGCCTTGGTGATCGCCTCGGATATCCGCTCGGCGTCCGTACTGCTGATGAAGCTCATCGATCGCAACCGCTGTGTTGATTCGTCATTGCCTCTACCAGCCTCCCGAGGCGCCGCCGCCTCCGAAACCACCACCGCCTCCGGACCATCCTCCGCCGCCACCGCCGCCCGACCAGCCGCCGCCCCAGCTGCCGGAGCCGCCTGGGATGATGACGATCCCGCCGCCACGCCGTCGCGGGTTGCCGGGCATTCCGGCGCCCATGGCGCGCATGTTGCGATAGTTGATCCATATGATCAGCGCCACGATGAGAAAGAAGACGATCATGTGCATCATGACAGTCGGATCGTCATGAGGCGTGCGTCCGCCTTGCGCGCGCCGCTCCACTTCCTGCGGATCGCCAAGCAGGACCGTCTTGATGTCGCGCACGCCGTCCTTGATGCCGCCAGCGTAGTCGCCCCGGCGGAACCTCGGAAGGATGGCGTTCTGAATAATCAGCGCCGACATGGTGTCGGTCATGAACGGTTCGAGGCGGCGGCCGACTTCGATACGCACCTTGCGTTCGTTTGGCGCGACGATGAGCAGGATGCCGTTGTCCTTGCCCTTTTGACCGATGCCCCACTTCCTGGCGAGGCCGATGCTGTAGTCTTCGATCGGATAGCCATCGAGCGATTTGACCGTGACGACGGCGATCTGATCCGTCGATGTCTGTTCGAGCCCGGCGAGGGTATTTTCGATCTCGGCCTTATCGGCGGGTGAGAACAGTCCGGCTTGGTCGGTGATGCGGCCGGTCAGTTCGGGATATGTCGGCGCGGCGAAGGCGGTCGCAACGAGAACCACGGTCGCCGCGAGCAGGCCGAGCAGCGCAATGCGCACGCCCAGCCAAAGCTCGCGACGTGAGACCAAAGACCGAGCGGCGATGGATGCGCCAGTCATCGGGCGGGTTCCGTCAAAAGGGTTGAACGCCGCCACTACGGCTTGCTGAAATCGACCTTCGGCACCTTCTGTTCTTCGGCCGGAATGTCGAACGCCGCCATTTCCTTGGCTGACGGATACAGCGCCATCTTCCACAGGCGGCCAGGGAACGTGGTGATTTCGGTATTGTAGGCGCGGACGGCATCGATGTAGTCGCGCCGCGCGATGGCGATGCGATTCTCGGTGCCCGCGAGTTCGCTCTGTAGAGCGAGGAAGTTCTGGCCGGACTTGATATCCGGATAGCGTTCGACCACCGCCATCAATCGGCCGAGCGCGCCGCCGAGCGTCGATTGCGCATCCTGGAATTTTTTCATTGCCTCAGGGTTGGTCAGGATGTCCGGCGGGAGCTGAATGTTGGTCGCCTGCTTGCGGGCTTCCGTGACCTGCGTCAGCACCGACTTTTCCTGATCGGCGAAACCCTTCACCGACTCAACAAGGTTCGGGATCAAATCGCTGCGCCGCTTGTACTGATTGAGCACCTCGCTCCATGCCGCCTTGGCTTGCTGCTCATA
>DATLJG010000092.1:0-6012 GCA_035538995.1 Hyphomicrobium sp.
GAGAACGTCAGCGACCACGGCAGCGGACCCGCTGCGTTCATCAGCGACAGATGCTCCGTTGCAGCCTCGTCCGACTGGCCGCCCGAAAGGAACGCGATGCCCGGCACCGCTGCCGGAACTGTTTCCTTAAGGCACTTGATCGTCTTCTCCGCGACTTCGGCGGCGCTCGCCTGTTTTTTGCACTTCTGGCCGGCGATGATCATGTTCGGCTTCAGCACCATGCCTTCGAGATTGACGCGCGCATCGTAGAGCTCGCGGAAAACGGTGCGCAGCGTCCACTCGGTGACGCGATAGCACTCGTCGATGTCGTGCGAGGCATGCGCCCCGTCCATCAGCACTTCCGGTTCGACGATCGGCACGATGTTGGCTTCCTGCGCCAGCGCTGCGTAACGGGCGAGCGCATGCGCGTTCGCCTTGACGCAGTTCCACGTCGGGCAGCCGTCGGCGATCGTGATGACGGCGCGCCACTTCGCGAAGCGTGCACCGAGTTTGTAGTAGTCCGCGAAACGCTCGCGCAGTCCGTCGAGCCCTTCCGTGATCGTCTCGACCTTGGACGTCGGGCCGGCGAGCGGCTTGGCGCCGAGATCGACCTTGATGCCGGGGATCGATCCAGCCGCCTTCATGATGTCGACGAGCGGCGTGCCGTCCTTGGCTTTCTGCCGGATCGTCTCGTCATAGAGAATGACGCCCGAGACATGGTTTTTCATGGCGTCCGTCGAGCGGAACAGCATCTCGCGATAATCGCGGCGCGCGTCTTCCGTCGAGGTCAGGTTGATGGTGTCGAAGCGCTTCTTGATCGTGCTCGTGCTTTCGTCCGCGGCCAGTATGCCCTTGCCGGGCGCAACAAGAGCGCGGGCGATGTCTTCGATTTTTTCGCTCATACTTGTCTCCGTACGGCCGATTATAAGTTTGTACTACTAACGACAACGGGCGCCGTTCAATGGCGCCCGCTCAATTTTAGCTTAGATCAGCTTGCTCATCGCGACGGCGGTATCCGCCATTCGGTTCGAGAAACCCCACTCGTTGTCATACCACGAGAGCACGCGCACGAATGAGCCATCCATGACCTTGGTCTGGTCGAGATGGAAAATCGACGACCGGCTATCGTGGTTGAAGTCGATCGAAACGTTCGGTTGATCCGTAACGCCGAGAATGCCCTTGAGTTCCTCGGACGCGGCCCGCTTGATTGCCGCGTTGATTTCATCCTTTGTCGTTTCGCGCTTGGCGATGAACTTGAAATCGACGACCGAAACGTTTGGCGTCGGTACGCGGATCGACGTGCCGTCGAGGCGGCCGTTCAGCTCCGGCAGCACCAGACCGACGGCCTTGGCGGCGCCGGTCGAGGTCGGGATCATCGACATCGCGGCGGCGCGGCCCCGATAGAGATCCTTGTGCAGGGTATCGAGTGTCGGCTGATCGCCCGTATAGGCGTGGATCGTCGTCATGAAGCCTTTGTCGATGCCGACGAAATCGTTGAGCACCTTCGCCACCGGCGCCAGGCAGTTCGTCGTGCACGAGGCGTTCGAGACGACGAGATGATCCTTCGTCAGCTTGTCGTGGTTGACGCCGTAGACGACCGTGAGGTCGGCGCCGTCTCCCGGTGCCGAAACGAGCACGCGCTTGGCGCCGGCGTCGAGATGCGCCTTCGCCTTGTCCCTTGCGGTGAAGATGCCGGTGCATTCGAGCGCGATATCAACGCCCAGAGCCTTATGCGGAAGTTCGGCGGGATTCCTGACAGCGGTGACCTTTATTGGGCCGCGGCCGGCGTCGATCGTATCGCCCGAAACCTTGACCTCCTGCGGGAAACGGCCGTGAACGCTATCGAAGCGCAGCAAATGTGCATTCGTTTCAACCGGGCCGAGATCGTTGATGGCGACAACCTCGATGTCGGTGCGTCCGCTCTCGATGATCGCGCGCAGCACGTTGCGACCGATGCGGCCGAAACCGTTGATCGCCACCTTCACTGTCATTCTTGGAAATCCTCCGGATCACGAAGTTGAAATGGGCGCAGACCCTGAAGGGTTTGCCGCCGGACCTTTTCTCAGTCTCACAACAATTTAGGGGGTCTTTAACGTGAGGGAATAGGAGTCTGTCAATGTGGCAAGGGTCAAATGCGTTACGGCTCGTCTTCAATTTTTTGCTGGAATGCGCTGGAACACGCTGACGTTTATTGACGGCGTTTACGATACGCACGTAACGTACGTCTCAGACTTTTCGTGATATCCGCGTCAATCGTGTCGCCCGAAAGGGCGTTGAGAGGCCATGACTGTACGCAACACCGCGAAGATCAAGCGGGCCGAAGATGTGAAACCGGCCCGGAAAGCCGCCATTGATGGTGACATCCGGGCGGAGAATATGCGGCTTCGGTCGGAACTTGCCACGGCCCGGCAGCGAATTGCCGAGTTGGAGCAGCGGACGTCCGATGCTCTGAACCGGATTGATTGGGCTCTCGATTCGCTTCATAACCATAGCCAGGGTGATTGAAGTGCGCGTCGTTCGACCGGGAGGGCGGCGTCGCCGTCGAGGCTAGTTGGCTCACGTTGCGATCAACTTCAACGGGCGGAGCTATCGTTTCGCGTGTAGCGAGAACGAGGTTCAGCGCCTTGAGGATATCAGCAAGTACGTGACCGCCAAACTCGAAGAGCTGACCCGCGAACACGGCAATATCGGCGATGAACGATTGATGCTGATGGCCGCCATCATGGCCGCCGACGAGCTGTTCGATGCCCGTTCTGACATTGACGAGCTGCTGGAAGGCGGTTCCGAGGATGCCCAGTCTGTGTCGGACCGTCGCCGGGCTGCGGCCGGCTGAGGCGGTATTCTCGCCATTTTCCCCATCCTGAGCGGTGTCGGCAGCGTCGCTTCCCGCCTGAAATACATATGGGCTCTGGATTTTTGGGGTCCGCTCGCCTAACTCTTTTGGTGCTGCGGGGCTCGTCAGGGGCAATATGACCCGGGGGCCTATAAGATCCGCACGGGCGCTGTCCCTGACCGGAGCCGTGGCTTCGGATACACGGTGCCCACCTACGCTCGTAGGGACCACGCGGGATCATGATCCCAACGGCCTTCGCGGCACTTTGATTCCTTTAAGGTAAGACACGGGTGAACGAGACAAAACTCAACGCCAAGAAAGAGCTGCGTGCAGCAGCCATCGAGCGGCGCAAGGCAGCCTTTGCGCGTCACGGTGCGGAAGCAAGCCGCATGATCGCCGCGCATGGTCTCGATTTTATCGGCGTCAACGCCGGTTCCGTCGTTTCGGGCTTCGCCGCCATCAACGAAGAAATCAATCCGGCGCCGCTGATGACCTGGCTGCAAGCTGAAGGTTTTCGCCTGGCCCTGCCGGTCATGCAGGGAAAAAGCAAACCCTTGCTGATGCGCTCATGGACGCCGGGCGACGCCATGAACGTGGCGGCCTGGGGCATCGCCGAACCGCTTGAAGACAAGCCATCGGTCGATCCTGACGTCGTGCTGGTGCCCCTTCTTGCCTTCGATGCGCGGGGCTATCGTCTCGGATACGGCGGCGGCTTCTACGATCGCACGCTGCAACGGTTAAGAAAATTGAAACCGGTCGTCGCGGTCGGCCTCGCCTACGACGAACTAAGGGTCGACGCGGTACCGGTCGAAAGCTATGACGAACGGCTTGATTGGGTGCTCACCCCGTCGGGTCCACTCCACTGCCTCGATTCCTAATCGGACTATTTGATGCGTCTCTTGTTTCTTGGCGATATCGTCGGTCGCCCAGGTCGAACCGCGGTTTGCGATGCGCTGCCGGGTCTTATCTCGCGTTATGCGATCGATTTCGTCGTTATCAACGGCGAAAACTCGGCTGGCGGCTTCGGGATCACCGAAGCGATTTTCAATGATCTCCTCGATGCTGGGGCCGACTGCGTGACGCTCGGCAATCATGCCTTCGATCAGAAGGATACGCTGGTTTATATCGAGCGCCACGATCGCCTGATCCGTCCGCTCAACTATCCGAAGGGAACGCCGGGCCGGGGCACGACACTCCTGAAGGCCAGGAGCGGCGCCGACGTTCTGGTGATCAACGCGATGGGCCGCGTCTTCATGCCGGAACTCGATTGTCCCTTCCGCGCCATCGACGCCGAATTGGCGGTCTGCGCGCTGAAGCAAGGCGCCGACGCGATCCTCATCGATTTTCATGCCGAAGCAACGAGCGAGAAGCAGGCGCTGGGTCTCTTCCTTGATGGACGAGCGAGCGTCGTCGTCGGAACCCACACGCATACGCCGACCGCCGATGCCCGCGTTCTCCCCGGCGGCACCGCCTATATGAGCGATGCCGGCATGTGCGGCGACTACAACTCGGTTCTCGGAATGGACAGCGACGAACCGATCAACCGTTTCCTGACCAAAATTCCGCGCAGCCGCTACGAACCGGCCACCGGACCCGGCACGCTTTCCGGCCTGCTGATCGATATCGATGACGCCACCGGCCTCGCGACCCGGGCTCAGCCTTTGCGGCAGGGGCCACACCTGCAGCCCGCCACGCCGGACGTCTAAGCAACACGGCGAGGCTTGACCGTCGCAATCGGAGCCGCGAAAAGGAGCGGCAACCCGCAGAAACAAGACGTACGACGGACAAACCGATGGCCGGCCATTCGCAATTCAAGAATATCATGCACCGCAAGGGCAAGCAGGACGCCATGCGCGCCAAGCTCTTTGCGAAACTTGCCCGTGAAATCACCGTTGCCGCTAAGTCCGGAACGCCGGACCCTGAGATGAACGCGCGCCTCCGCCTCGCCATTCAGGAGGCCCGCGCCGAAAACATGCCCAAGGACAACGTCGAGCGGGCGATCAAGAAAGCGCAGGGCGCCGACCTCGCGAACTACGAAGCCGTACGCTACGAGGGCTACGCGCCGGGTGGAGTGGCCGTCATCGTCGAAGCGCTGACGGATAATCGCAACCGCACCGGAGGCGTCGTCCGCAGCGTCTTCACGAAGTGCAATGGCAATCTCGGCGCTACGGGCTCCGTCAGCCATATGTTCAACCACATCGGCGAGATTACCTATAAGCCCCAGACGGGCTCGGCCGAAGCCGTGCTCGACGCGGCAATCGAGGCTGGCGCCGACGACGTTCAGTCCGACGACAACGGTCACGTCATCGTCTGCACATTCGAGTCACTCGGGACCGTTGCCGCCGCTCTCGAAAAAACGCTTGGCGAAGCCCAGAGCGTCAAGGCCGTCTGGAAGCCTAACCTCACGACGCAAGTCGATGAAGACAACGCTCAGACGATCATGAAAATGCTGTCGGCGCTCGAAGACGACGACGACGTCCAGAACGTCTTCGCCAACTTCGAAATCTCCGACGAGGTCATGAAGAAGCTGACTGCCGCCTGACCGTTGTCGGCAGGCTGAACATCCCGGATTTTTCCAGCCGATTTTTGAAGCGCTCTAATCGGCCCTTAACAGGCGGGCCTAAAAAGGAATTTGAGGCTTCGGCAACCCTGGCTGCAAGCGTTTTGCCTCGCGTGTGGCGGCAAAAACGCTCTATGATCGAGTGCGTACCGGTCGCGTAGGAGACGGGCATGTCGGCGGAGGGGCGGGCGATAGGCAGAGGCCGGTTGCGTATCGGTCTCGTTGTCGTTCAGGGGATTGGCGATACGGAACCCGGTTCCTGTATCAACGCGGTCCTCGATACGCTTGCCGCCAGCCGCCCCGGCTACATCGTGTCCCCGACGACCGAGTTCAATCGCGTTGCCGAGCCCGGCATCGCTGACCCGCCTCCGGTATTTCCAGTCATCCGCCGTGGCGCGCGCCACACCAGCGGCGTCGACATCGAAGCCGTCGAAATGCATTGGGCCGATCTCACCGAGATGGGCCCGGGGCGTCTCGATACGCTGCTGGCGTTCTTCCGCGTCATTTTCGAATCCCACCATCTCGTCAACGCCATGCTCGACCGCTCGATGGGTCTCGTCGCAGCGACCGTCCGCGCCATCCTCTGGACTGCGGCCTGGCTGCTGCGCGGCCCGATTGCGGCGCTGACCGTTGCGACGTC
>DATLJG010000093.1:0-3895 GCA_035538995.1 Hyphomicrobium sp.
ATACAGCGCAAGCTTGCTGAGGCGAACTTTGCGGGCAAAAGATCGCGACAGCGCGGAGTTGGAATCCGTGTCCTGATGGTCAGCCATTCCGCTCAACCTAACATGGGTCCAAAGCCTCGTCCCTTACGAAAATGCAACGTCTACGTCGGCAAAACGCCTTTAACTTCAACGATCATGATCGGGAAACGTTGCTAAAATTCGGACCCTTCAGAGACAATGTCGTGGCCGCCGCACGATAGCGCAAGCACCCGCTATTCCCACCGTGTCATCCTGGGCTAGTCCGTCCGGGACCGGAACGAAATTTGCCACTGATTTCAGAATTGATCCGCGTCAGGACTTTTCGGCAAGCCAATCGGGCACGCGATCCGCGCCGATGAGGTCCTCGTAGCTCGGCCGTGGCCGGACGACCGCGTATTCGGCACCTCGAACCAACACTTCCGGCACGAGCAACCGCGAATTGTATGTCGATGACATAACGGCGCCATAGGCACCCGCCGTCATCACGGCCAGGAGGTCGCCGGGCTCGAATGGCGGCAACGTCCGGTCTTCCGCCAGGAAGTCGCCCGTCTCGCAAACCGGCCCGACGATATCCTGCTGCACCGGCTCCATGTCTGTGCGCTGCTCGGCCACCGGCCAGATGTCGTGGTAGGCTTCGTAAAGCGTTGGACGGATCAGATCGTTCATCGCCGCATCGACGATGGTGAAGGTCTTCTCACCGCCTTCCTTGACGTAAGTGACGCGCGTGACGAGGACGCCGGCATTGCCGACGATCATGCGCCCCGGCTCCATCACGATTTTGAGACCGAGATCACCCAGCGCCGACTTGACGACCGCCGCGTATTCTTCCGGCGTCGGCGGCACGTCATTAGCGCCGCGATAAGGCACGCCCAGGCCGCCGCCGATATCGAGGTGTTCGAGCGCGATGCCGTCGGCATTCAGCTCAAGCGCCAGATCGCGCAGAAGCCGAAAGGCATCGCGGAATGGCGCAAGATCGGTGATCTGGCTGCCAATGTGCATATGGATGCCCGAGATCTTGATGCCCGGCAGCTTGGCGGCGCGCGCATAGAGGTCACGGGCATCGTCATAGGCCACACCGAATTTGTTCTCGGCCTTGCCTGTCGAAATCTTGGCGTGCGTCTTGGCGTCGACGTCCGGATTGACCCGGATCGCGATGGATGCCGTCTTGCCCAACCCTGCGGCGACCTCGCTCAATGCGATCAGCTCAGACTCGCTTTCGACATTGAAACCGAGAATGCCTTCCTCAAGCGCGTAGGCCATTTCCGCGCGAGTCTTGCCGACACCGGCAAAAATAATCTTCGAGGCCGGAACGCCGGCCGCCCGGGCACGGCGAAGCTCTCCCTCCGAGACGACATCCATTCCGGCGCCGAGCCGCGCCATCGTCGCCAGCACTGCCTGATTGGAATTGGCTTTCACCGCAAAGCAGATCAGCGGAGTCTGGTCGCGGAACGCCTGGGCCAGAACGTTGTAATGGCGCTCAAGCGTCGCCGTCGAATAGCAATAGAACGGAGTCCCGACCTCCTCGGCAATGCGCGCGAGGCTGACATCTTCGGCATGAAGAATGCCGGACTTGTAATGGAAATGATGCATCGGGCTTTCGGTCTGCGGATTGGATTTTTCCAACCGTCATGCCCGCGCAGCCCCGGTCAGTCTAGGGCAATTGTCGGAAGATCGTTGAAATTCCGAACCGACGTTTAAAACTAGCGCAACAGCGGATCGAGAACGAACCCTTCGTGAGGCTTCTTCGGCGCATCGGAATTCGAGCCGGGATCTTGCGCATCCGGCGACCTTGCCTGTCCCGACAGCTTCGCGTCCGGCGGTGGCTCCAGCGGACCTTTGACGCCGCACCCGGCGAAGCCCAGACCCACGGCGCCAAATAGCGCCACGGCGATCAAGGACCTTATGCGCAGAAGCGCCCCCATGCGTGCGTTCTCTCCAAAACCCCTCGGCCCGTGAAAACACGGGCGACCCACCGATCGGTTTTAGCCCTTCCCCCGGTCCTTTTCCAACCGCCGCAGCCATTGACGCGCCATTTTAAGAACGTTCTGTGGCGCGGTTCCCCCATAGCTGGTTCGGCTCTTGACCGAGTTTTCCACCGAAAGCACCGAAAATACGGCTTTCGTGATCTTCGGCTCAATCGCTTGCATATCGGCGAGGCTGAGCTGATCGAGATCGACGCCCTTGTCCTCGGCGATCTTGACGATCGATCCCGTCACATGATGCGCGTCGCGGAACGGCATCTTGAGATCCCGCACCAACCAGTCTGCCAGATCCGTCGCGGTCGAATACCCGCGTCCGGCAGCCGCCCGCATGGCCTTGGGGACGGGCTCAAGATCACCAATCATGCCCGCCATCGCCGCCATCACCAGACGCAGGCTGGCGAGCGCGTCGAACGTCGTTTCCTTGTCTTCCTGCATATCTTTCGAATAGGCGAGCGGCAGGCCCTTCATCACCATCGCAAGCCCCTGGAAGGCTGCCGCGATACGCCCGACCTTGGCGCGCGCCAATTCGGCGGCATCCGGGTTGCGCTTCTGCGGCATGATCGACGACCCGGTCGTGAACCGGTCCGACAATTTCACGAAGCCGAACTGCGGAGTCATCCAGATGACGATTTCTTCCGCAAGCCGCGAGAAATGGATGGCCGTAATCGCTGCCGCCGCCAACGTTTCAAGCGCAAAGTCGCGATCCGAGACACCATCGAGAGAATTCGCCATCGGCCGATCGAAGCCGAGCGACTCCGCCGTCATTTTCCGGTCGATCGGAAATGACGTGCCGGCCAGCGCCGCCGAGCCGAGCGGGCATTCGTTGAGACGCTTGCGGGCATCGGCAAACCGGCCGCGATCGCGCGAGATCATCTCGACGTAGGCGAGCAGATGATGACCGAACGTCACGGGCTGCGCCGGCTGCAAATGCGTAAAACCGGGCATTACCGTTGCGGCATGGGCTTCGGCTTTCTCCGCCAGCACTTGCTGCACCCGCGCCAGGGCCTCGTCGATGCCATCGATCGCATCGCGAACGTAGAGGCGAAAATCCGTCGCCACCTGATCGTTGCGCGAACGAGCCGTATGCAGGCGCCCCGCCGCCGTGCCGATCAGTGCCTTGAGGCGGCTCTCGACGTTCATATGCACGTCTTCGAGCGCCACCGAAAATTCGAATGTTCCGGCTTCGATCTCACCCCGAATTTGATCGAGACCCTTCGCGATCTCGCGCGCATCGGATTTTGTAATGATTCCGGCCTCGGCCAGCATTTGCGCATGCGCCTTTGAGCCGCGAATATCTTGCGGCGCTAAACGCTTGTCGAAGCCGATCGAGGCATTTATCTCCTGCATGATCTCGGCCGGAGACATTGCAAAACGGCCACCCCACATGGCGTTGGCGGGCTTGTCAGTCACAGATGGCTCCGTCGTAACGAGAAAACACAAGGTACCCAGATGGCAGCGAACGACGCGGGCAAACCGCAGAAGGCCCTTTGGATTGTGGCGCTGTCGGCGCTGATCGGGTTCGGGGCCGTATACGTTATTGGAGGCCGGTTCGACAACGCGGGTTCATCAAAATCCGAGGCTGTCGCCCAGAATTTCTCGCCGCCGCCGGTCGGAGGCTCGGGGGAATCGTCGTTCAAGTTCGGAAAAATGGCGGCCTTTGTAGCCAAAACGCCCCCCGCGCCGCTGCCCGACATCACGTTTCAGGATGCCTCCGGCAAGGATGTGACGCTGTCGAGCTTCAAGGGAAAGACGATCCTGCTGAATCTCTGGGCGACGTGGTGCAACCCCTGTCGCGAGGAGATGCCAGCCCTCAATCGGTTGGAAGCAGCCCTCGGCAGCGACAAATTCGAGGTCGTGGCCCTGAGCCTCGACCGCAAAGGCTACGAGGCCTCGCG
>DATLJG010000094.1:0-4958 GCA_035538995.1 Hyphomicrobium sp.
TCCGAGGCGATAATCTCGATCTCCGCGCAATTGCGGGTTTCCTGCGCCCATTTTTCCAGACCGATCAGTGTCTGCTCAAGGCGCTCTCGAAATACGTCGTCTGGAAGCATGGGCTATTTTCTCGGCGGCACGACTCAGATGCGCGAAGATAACTGATCTCTATGCCCCGCAAATAGGCAAGCCCGGAAACACAAAGACCGCGACTTGGAAGCCGCGGTCCTGGAAGATGTCATGTTCTGATTGAGCGGCCGGATTAGCGGCAGACCCAGATGAACTCGCCGTAATAGTTCGACCAGCGCCAGCACGAGCCAACGCCATAGGCGTACCAGCGGCCACGCCAGAAGCGGCGGGCATGCGAATGGTGATGGCGATGTCCGTGATGCCGGTGGCTATTGTGACCGCGGCGATGATGGGCCGAGCCGTGATGACGGCTGCCGTGGTGCCGAGCACCATGATGACCGCCACCGTGGTGACGTGCACTGCTGTGGTGATGGCCGCCGCTGTGATGACCACCGCCGTGATGGCCACCGTGGTGACCGCCATGCGATCGGGCTTCCGCCGTCAGCGGCAGAAACAATGCTGCGGCGATTGCCGCTACGAATGTCAGGCTGCGCAACACGCGATTCACTCCTTCGGATCTTAGGTTTCTGATTGGAAATGGGTGCTTAAAGACGCCTAACAGAGCGGGCGACGCCTGCCATCTAAAACGCCTCTCCTGCCTAACGCAGTCATAACAAGTTTGCTCAATTGCGGATTCAAGCGATCGGAGCGCCGCCGTTATCGGTCGGTGTGGCGGAGCAACTCGTTGACTGTTCGTTCATCAATAGGGAGCGGCGTCGTCGCCCGCCGGATCGCGGATATGTTTCTTGAATGGTTGGAAAGATAATAGGGTTGAGCTGAGGTTCTAAATACAATGCGATGTGTTTCGCCAGGCCGCCAACTCGGTTTATTGATCGTTTCATTCTTTCTGATGGGGGCCGGTTCCGTGGGCGGCAAAATTCCAACTCAGGCGTCGGATGGCGACATGACGGCAGGCTGGATCGATCAATCGCCGCATCGTTCGGCATTCGTCGATGGCGATGGTGTTCGGCTCAATTATCTCGATTGGGGCGGGAACGGTCCGCCGCTTATTCTGATTCACGGGATCGCAAACAGCCCGCATATCTTCGACGAAATCACTCCGCTGCTGCGTACTGATTTTCGCGTTCTGGCGTATGCGCGGCGTGGGCACGGCCATTCCGATGCTCCTGCAGGTCCATACGATGCCGAGGCGCTCGTCGAAGATCTGCGCCGCTTGCTCGACAATCTGCACATCGAGCGCGCGAGCTTCATCGGCTGGTCGATGGGCGGCAACGAAATGACGGCCTTTGCCGGTCAGTTTCCCGATCGCGTCGACAAGATCGTCTATCTGGAAGGCGGCTACGACTGGTCCGATCCGGCTTTTTTCAAATCGTTTACGGAAATCCTGATTGCGAACAGTCCGGCTCCATCGGCGTTGCGTTCGATCGACAATCTTCGATCATGGTATCGCCAGACGTGGGTTGGTCGTGACGTGCCTTGGACGCCGGCGCTGGAAGCCTTCCTTCGCGATGCCGTTCGCATCCGCCCGAACAGTGCGGTGGATCCGGTTCCATCGATCGAGGTCTATGGCGCGCTCATGGAGACGCTCGGAACGTGGAAGCGCGATTATTCGAAAGTTCGTGCACCGGCTTTGGCCATCTACGGCACGACGTTCTTCCCGGCGGATGACGGCAATTCGCCGCTGGCGCAGAAATTGCGCGACTTCGAGCGGTCGGTCATGGTGCCGTTCCGGCGCGCCAGCATTGAGCGCGTCCGGAGTGAGTTGAAGAACGTGCAGGTGATCGAGATCGATGGGCGTTCGCACATGTCCATCGGTGTGCTCGATGCGGAGACGCTGGCTGCGTCGATGCGGACCTTCCTGCTCGCGGGATCGGCGAAGGCTCCTTAGCCGTTTGCAATGCGCAACATCGAAATGTCGAGGCAAAATTTCGCAGATGAGTGATTCAACCGAATACATTCCGCCCAAGGTCTGGCGCTGGGAAAAGGCGAGCGGCGGAGCCTTCGCAAATATCAACCGGCCCACGGCGGGCGCCACGCACGAGAAGGAGCTTCCGGTCGGCAAGCACCCGATGCAGCTTTATTCGCTGGCGACACCGAACGGTGTGAAGGCCGCCGTGATGCTGGAGGAACTGCTGGCGCTCGGTCACAAGGGCGCCGAATACGACGCATGGTTGATCCGCATCACCGAGGGCGACCAATTCGGCAGCGGCTTCGTCGAGATCAATCCGAACTCGAAAATTCCGGCGCTTGTGGATCGGAGCGGGAGCAAGCCACGGCGTGTTTTTGAATCCGGGGCAATTCTGCTGTATCTCGCCGAGAAATTTCATGCGCTGCTGCCGGAGGATGCGGATCAACGTACGGAAGCATTGAATTGGCTGTTCTGGCAAATGGGCAGCGCGCCTTTCGTTGGCGGCGGGTTCGGCCATTTCTACGTTTATGCGCCGGTTAAGATCGAGTACGCGATCAACCGCTTCGCCATGGAGGCGAAGCGTCAGCTGGATGTTCTCGATCGCCACCTGGCGAACCATGAATTCATGGCGGGTGACACTTACTCGATCGCCGACATCGCCATTTGGCCGTGGTACGGCGGAATCGTGCAAGGTGACGTCTACGGGGCTGCGGAATTTCTACAGGGGCAGGAGTACGTTCACGTCAATCGCTGGGCCAATGCGATCGCGGAGCGTCCGGCCGTGAAGCGCGGACGCATGGTCAACCGCACTTCAGGCGATCCGGCAGATCAGCTTTGGGAACGTCACGATGCCAGCGATTTTCAGACGAAGACGCAGGATAAGCTAAAAGCGGGATGACGCCGGTTTAGCGATGCGGCGGTGCGTTCTGTGTTTTACGTCCTGAGCGAGACATGGCGGCGGCGCCGGCAATCGCCGCGAACGCAACCATCCAGGCAAGTCCGGTCAGCGGGTTGAACGGCACATCGGCCCACTCGGGCATGATGATTTCCGCAGTGTTGAACGGCGCTATTCCGTTGCTGCACATCGTCAACGCGGTCGCGTCGGCGATCATTGCGGTATTGATCTTCGCCAGGAGACTGCTGGCCTCGGTGCGGTTGTCGGCCGCCTTTTGCAGGTGATCGAGAAGCGCCTTGCTGGCTGACAGGTAGGCATGGGAGCACGCATTAAACGCACTGCTTTCGTTCGTGATGCTCCCCGGAATGAGGCCCCACAGACAGTAGGCGAACTGCAAATTGACAAAGTTCTGCAGCGTTCGCGTTTGCAGGTCCGGGCTGATCTGGCGATTGGCGAGATCGAGGATCGCGGGCCGGTACCGCGCCATGATCTTCAACTGGCCGTGATGCAGATTGGGAATCGAAATACCTGACGCCGCGGCATCGGATGCCTGGCGACGACTGTGGGCGTCGGCGCCCGGCGCCATAAGACAGAGCGTCGTGGCAACCGCCAGTCCGGCAAGGGATATGTGTGCGAATACTTTCATGCCCCGTAGGCAGATAAAGCCCACCGCCGCCTTGTCAATCTCGCGCCGCATGTTGTGCGGTCGGTTCGAGGGCGGACAGGGGCGCCGAACGTATTCGGGCGCCCGATCCATGCGGACATCCGGTGCCTTGACCAACCGCGGCCGTGCAAAATGGCGCAGTTTTGCATGGCTGGAATAGCCACGAGCGCGACCCCATATGTTGGATAGAGCAGCTTAGGAGAAATCCGATGGCATATTATCAAACCCGACGCCCCAACACCGAAGGTGAGATCAACAGTGCGTTCAATGTGGCTTTCATTGCCGCCCTGTTCGCTTTTGCTGTCATTTCCACCTATTTCTACGGTTAAGCAGCAAGGCAGGCGTAAGACGAATGGACGATTGCCCCTGCGGCGTCGTCCATTTTTATGATTAGATTTAGAAGCCGCGTCAGGTGGCGTAATAATATGGAAGCCGGAGCCACTCATGGAGAACGAAAAATTCAACATGTCGCTGCGCCGCTATCTCAAACATGTCGGCGTCACCTCGCAGCAAGAGGTCGAGCGGGTCGTTCATGAACGTCACCTCAAGGGAAAGTTGAAGCTCAAGATGGTGCTCACGGCGGAAGGTACCGACCTTAAGCACGTCGTCGAGGATGATATTGAACTCGGTTAGCCAGGAAGACTCGGGCGGCCGATTGAGGCTCAGGAAACGAGATCGCGGACGTTGGCCCGCAGTATCGGCAAGAGGTCGGTTTCGAACCACGGATTTTGGATGAGCCAGCGGTTGTTGTGCCAGGACGGATGCGGCAGCGGAAATCTGCGCAAGGATGTGTCCGCGTCATAGATCTCCCGCCATCGCTGTACGGTCTGATTGACGCCTTGACGCGCGATGTCCCGCCCGAAATGCCATCGTTGCGCGTAGCTGCCGATAACCAACAGCAACTTCAGATTTGGCAACTGCGCGAACAGGCGTGTTCGCCAGATGTCCGCGCATTCGCGGCGCGGCGGCAAGTCACTCCCGTCGGCTCTTAGTCCAGGAAAGCAAAATCCCATAGGAATGATCGCGACCTTGGAAGCGTCGTAGAACTGAGCTTCGTCAATCGCCAGCCACTGCCGCAGCCGCACGCCTGATGGATCATCGAACGGCCGGCCGCTCGCGTGGACCCGTGTTCCGGGGGCTTGGCTGGCGATGCAGATGCCCGCTGTCTTCGAAACTTGCAGGACCGGGCGAGGCTCGTGGTCCAAGGGCTTTCCGTAAAGAGGCTCGTCGCGGCAAATCCGGCAGGCGCGGATGGAGGCCATCAACTCATCCAGGGAGCCAACGTCCCGACGTGCGGACGAACTGGAAATTCTGACGATCGTTTTGGGCATGTCTGGATCGTATTATCGTAAGAGGCGGGCTGCGCCCAAGAGAATGATTCAGGCGCGGGCTTGGCAGTCAAACATTCA
>DATLJG010000095.1:0-2055 GCA_035538995.1 Hyphomicrobium sp.
CCGGCAGCACGCAGCGATGTCCCCCAATTGTCCCCCATCAAGGGTGTTTGCGTCTATTGCGGCTCGGGAAAGGGTCTGAGCCCCACTTACGCCATCGCCGCCAGAAAGCTCGGCAAGGCGCTCGCCGAGCATAACATGCGACTGGTTTACGGCGGCGGCAGCCTTGGCCTGATGGGCGAAGTGGCGCGCGCTGCGCTCGGCGCCGGCGGCAAGGTCACCGGCGTCATCCCGGAGTTTCTCGGCTCCCGGGAATTGATGTTGAAAGACGTCGATGAACTGATCGTCGTTGAGAACATGCACGTCCGCAAACAGCTGATGTTCGATCGCGCCGACGCCTTCGTCGCGTTGCCCGGCGGCATCGGCACGCTTGAAGAACTTGTCGAGCAGCTCACCTGGTCGCAGCTCGGACGGCATACGAAGCCGATCATCCTGGCCAATATCGGTGGCTTCTGGGATCCCTTCCTGAAACTGCTCGAGCATATGACGCACGAGACGTTCATACGTCCGGGACTGGATGTGCGTTTCGCCGTCGTCGATGAGATCGAAAAGGTCGTCCCGACGATCCTGGCGGCGGCCGAGCCGGTCTCCCCATCAAGAGGGCTCTCGGTCACCGAGCACTTTTGACGCCCGGGATCGCTTATTGGCTTTCCAACACGGTGAATACTCGACCGCGTGTGGCTAAGTGCACCGTTCGCCGGCTTTAATCGGAGGCCAGCCGTTGCGCTTCGGCGGCTTCCCACTTATCAGCGCTTATGGCCAAGATTGACCCCAAAGGCGTGTCGCCGACCGCACGCATCGCCGACGGCGACATTCCGCAAGTGATCGCGCGCATGCGCGGCGGAGAGCGCCGCGCCATCGCCAGCGTCATCACCGAACTCGAACGACTTTCGGCGGCGGCCCCGGCGCTGCTGAAAGGACTGCAGCCCCATCTCGGGCATTCGCTCGTCATCGGCTTCACGGGACCGCCTGGCGCCGGAAAGTCGACGCTCGTCAACGCCATCATCGGCGAACTGCGCAAGCTCGGCCGCACGGTCGGCGTCATTGCCGTCGATCCCTCCAGCCCGATCTCGGGAGGCGCCATTCTCGGCGACCGCATCCGTATGACGGCGGCGCTGGATGATGACGGGGTCTTCGTGCGGTCGCTGGCATCGCGCGGCTATCTCGGCGGCCTCTCTCCCGCTGCGGTGCGCATCATTGATGCGCTCGACGGCGCGGGCTTCGACATCGTGCTGCTCGAAACCGTCGGCACGGGACAGAACGAGATCGACGTCGCCGAGGTCGCCGACATTCGCGTCGTCATCGCGGCGCCGGGGCTCGGTGACGACATCCAGGCGATGAAATCCGGACTGCTTGAAATCGCCGACGTCATCGTCGTCAACAAGAGCGATCGGCCGGGAGCGGAACAAACCCTGCAGCAACTCAAAGGAGCGTTGTCGATCCGCGCGACGCGGGCCGAGAAAATTCCGGTGATGAAGACCAGCGCCATCAACGGCGACGGCGTGCCGGAGCTGATCGGCACACTCGACGCGCTTGGAGATCAGGTCCGCTCACAGGATGCCGTGGAGCGCCGCCGCAGACGCGCCCGCTATCTGATCGCGCGCGCCGCGTCGGATATCGTCGCCAATCGCATCAAGGCCGGCGGCAGGAGCGGACTCGAGCCGCTCGCTGACTCCGTTCTGTCCGGCACGATGTCACCGCACGACGCGGCCGTGACATTGCTCAAGGATTGAGCGCGGGCGCGCTTAGGCGCCTGCCTCGGCGAGCGCCAGCTTGCTGCGTTTCATCGAGTAGCCGAAGTAGATCACCAGCCCCAGCGCCAGCCAGATGATGAAGCGCAGATGCGTTTCATATGGAAGGAACGTGATCAGGGCGCCGCACGACAGGATGCCGAGGACCGGCAGGATGATGCCGCCGGGCGTCTTGAAGGGCCTCGGCATGTCGGGGTGTGTCATGCGCAGCGCGATGACGCCGCCGCAGACGAGAACGAAGGCCGCCAGCGTGCCGATGTTGACGAGTTCCGCCAATATGCCGAGCGGAATGAAGCCGGCCATGATG
>DATLJG010000096.1:0-4117 GCA_035538995.1 Hyphomicrobium sp.
AGACCTTCCAAATCTCGGTTCAAATCACGTCAGACGACGCGACGGCGCCGCTCGACCAGCTGCAGGATTAATGGCGTCAGAATGAGTTGCATTGCAAGGTCGAGCTTGCTGCCGGGAATGACAATCGAATTGGCTCGCGACATAAAGCTGTCGTGGAGCATCGACAAGAGGTAGGCGAAATCAATTCCGCGCGGCTCCTTGAAGCGGATGATGACCATCGATTCATCCGGCGTCGGAATCCAGCGCGCGATGAACGGGTTCGACGTATCGACCGTCGGAATGCGCTGGAAATTGATGTCCGTCTGCGTGAACTGGGGACAGATATACTGCACGTAATCCGGCATGCGGCGGAGGATGGCTTGCGTCACCTCCTCGGTCGTGTAGCCACGCTCGCTGCGGTCGCGCTGGATTTTCTGAATCCATTCGAGATTGATGACCGGTACGATGCCGATTTTGAGATCGGCATGTCTCGCGACGTCGATCGTCTCGGTTTTTATGGCGCCGTGCAATCCTTCGTAAAGCAGAAGATCGGTATCGGATGCGATTTCCGTCCACGGCGTGAACGTTCCGATCGCAGCGCCGCTTGCGCGCTGTTCCTCGGCGTCATGGATGTAACGGCGCGTCAGACCTTTGCCGGAATCTCCGTAGGTCTGAAAAAGTTGCTCCAGTTCATCGATGAGATTCGCTTCCATGCCGAAGTGGCTGAAGTGATGATTGCCTTTGGTCGCCGCGGCCTTCATCGCCTTTTCCATGTCGCAGCGATCATAACGGTGGAAAGCGTCGCCGTGGACGAACGCGGCCTTGACGTGCTCGCGACGAAAGATGTGCTCGAAGGTATGGCGCACGGAGGACGTGCCCGCACCTGACGACCCGGTGACCGAGATGATGGGATGCTTGATCGACATGTATGGGTTCAGAGCCTCGTTGCGCGCGTGTAACTTGTGGCCGTCATGGCAGAGCCCGGAACAATCCGCGACGGCCAAACAACGGCGAGCGATCGCCCTTGAATTCCTGGCCACTGTAGATGCGCATCACTCTATCCACCTCGTCACGTGAACCGCAGATCAGCGGCGTTTTCTGATGTAGAGACGTCGGGACGACGTCAAGAACACGTTCGCGCCCGGTCGTTGCGCGCCCCCCCGCCTGCTCGATAAGCCAGCTTATCGGATTGGCTTCGTAGATCAGCCGAATGCGGCCCTGCTGGAAACCTTTTCGGCGATCTCCGGGGTAGAGATAGATACCGCCCCGCGTCAGAATTCGATAGATGTCGGCCACCGGCGAACCGGTCCAGCGCATGTTGAAGTCTTGGCCGCGCGGCCCGTTGGCGCCGTTTTCACAATCGTGAACGTAGATCCGGATCGGATCGTCCCAATGACGCGCGTTCGACGAGTTGATCGCGTATTCCGTCGTCTCGGGCGGCATCGACAGGGTGCGCGCCGTTATCCGGTATGTGCGCGTTTCGCGATCCAACGTGAAGACGTGCGTGCCGATGCCGAGCGTCAGCACCATTACGGTTTGCGGACCGTAGACGACAAAACCCGCCGCGAGTTGATGCGAGCCAGGGCGCAGGAAGGCGGCTTCGCCGGTCGATGATGGGTGGCTCGGAAGAATCGAAAAGATGGTGCCGAAGGACACGTTGGCATCAACGTTCGACGAACCGTCGAGCGGATCGGTGGCGACAAGAAGCGGTGCATCGGGCTGAAGGACGATCGGCTCCGGCGACTCCTCCGATGCCAATGCCGCGACCGGCGCGGTTTTCAGCGCCTCGGCGATCATGCTGTTGGTCAGCAGATCGATTTCTTTCTGCTCGTCGAATTCACCGGCGCGCGACACCACCCGGCCGAGTTTGGCGCTGAGCGCGCCTCGGCCAACCACCTCGGAGATGCGAACGCTGGTTTCCGCCAAGGCGAGCACAGTATCGGCCACCTGGACGCGCTTACGCTCCTCAAGCGTCCAGTTCGACAGATACTCCTGTAGTGTCGCGAGGCCCATCGCATCCTTCCCATGCCCATCCGAGACGCGCTGCGTCGCGCCCATCTAATCCTAGTTGGATCGGAGAAGCGAGCCATGACGGCGACGCTGCAATGCATAGCCAGTTGCGTATAGAATTTCGGAAATGCGCGATATAGACGGCGAACTGACCGTGCGACGCCTTATCAAGTTTCCGCGCCATCGCCTTTGTAAACGTTAACAGAATTTTTGTGCGTGGATGCAGGAAGAACGGTGCTGGGCCAGCCGCTTCGACGTGCCTAATCCTTGAATTCCTCGATGCTCGAGAAGGCATGCCGCAATGCGTCCGACCAAGCGCTCGACAGGCGGCGGAAATACTCATCGTCGACGCCGATCCGCATTTCGGTCCGCACATCGGGGGCGTCACGCTCGTAGATCACCAGATCGATCGGCAAACCGACCGACAAGTTCGAGCGCAACGTCGAGTCGAACGACAGCAGGATCAGTTTCGCGGCTTCCCCCAAACGCATGTCGGACCGGGCAACGCGATCGAGGATCGGCTTTCCGTACTTATGCTCGCCAATCTGGAAGAACGGCGTGTCATCCGTCGCTTCGATGAAATTTCCTTCCGGATAGACCAGGAAGAGACGCGGAACCTCGCCCTTGATCTGGCCTCCGAAAATGAAATGCGTGTTGAAGCCGAGCTTGCTGAATTCGAGAGCCTCACCATCGACACGCCGCGTTTCACGAATGGCGTCGCCGACAACGCGCGCGGCGCGATACATGTTCGCCGCATTAAAAAGGCTCGACGTTTCGGGGTCGGAATTTGTCAGCTGTTCGTTGAGAAGACTGACGACCGATTGCGTGATCGCGAGATTGCCGGCGCTCATCAGAACCAGAACGCGGTCGCCGGGCCGGCGCCAGAGCTGCAGCTTCTTATATTGCGCGATGTTGTCGACACCGGCATTTGTGCGCGTGTCGGCGGCAAACACGAGGCCCCGGTCCAGGCGGAGCGCTACAGCATACGTCATCGTGATCTCCGTTCGGGCAGCTTCGGCTGCTTGATGCTCTGCTGCTGAACTTCGACCACCACGTCAAGGTCTTCGTCGGCAATTCCTTGCCTCATCTCGCGCATCGGCCCGCAAATGATGAAATAGAGGCCCGAACGTAGACGCTGAGTGCTCGTGAATCTGCCAAATCGCTGTCATCGCAGAATCAGGCTGCCGCGCAATTGGGCATGCTCAGTTCATTGGCAGCGTTGATGTTGTGCGTTGGTCGCCCGAAGCAGCGGCGACAAACAATCCAGATTCGTCACCGCGATGTAGATAGCCGACTAAGGACTCGCTGAGGTTTGACTCGATCCCGGCCTTCGCCGGGATGACGTGTGTCGGCGATCCACCATTCGCGAGGAGTTCTGGGTCCCGGCGCTTCGCTGCGCGAAGCACCGGGATGACAGTGTGCGGTTTTAGAACAGGCCCTGGATCTGGCCTTTTTCGTCGAGACGAATCGAGTTCGCGGCCGGGACGCTGGGCAGGCCCGGCATGGTCATGATCTCGCCGGTCACGACGACGACGAACTCAGCGCCCGCCGAAAGTCTCAGCTCGCGGATCGGTACGACATGCCCCGTCGGGGCGCCGCGCTTGTTGGGGTCGGTCGAGAACGAGTATTGCGTCTTCGCCATGCACACGGGGAAGTGCCCGAAGCCACCGGCTTCGAAGTCCCGGAACTGCGTCTCGACGCTCGCGTCGCAGGAGATGTCGGCAGCGCGATAGATTTCTTGAGCAATCGTCTTGACCTTGTCGCGCAGCTTCATCTCGGCCGGGTAAAGCGGCTTGAAGTCGGCCTTGCCCTCGTCGATCACCTTGACGACGTGATGCGCAAGCTCCTCGGTACCCTTGCCGCCGTCCGACCAGTGCGTGCACAGGAACGCCTTGGTTCCCATGCTCTCGGCGGCCTTCTGAACCTCGGCGACTTCGGCGTCCGTATCGGTGATGAACTTGTTGATCGCGATGACGGCCGGAACGCCGAACTTGTTGACGTTCTCGATGTGGCGCTTGAGGTTTTCGCAGCCCTTGGCGACGGCGGCGACATTCTCGGCCTTCAAGTCATCTTTGGCCACGCCGCCGTGCATCTTCAGTGCGCGGACCGTTGCGACGATCACAACCGC
>DATLJG010000097.1:0-6412 GCA_035538995.1 Hyphomicrobium sp.
CAGGCGCTCCATAGTACCGATGTAGGTCATGACGACATGATCTTGCATCGGCTGCACGACATCATGGAGCGCGCCGTGATTCCAATGAGCGATAGCTCCGCTGCTGGAATCGGAAACAATGCGCAACGGATCGGTATTGAGAACGCGCGCCATCTCCTCGTTTGCCGGGCGTCGATCGGAAGCCGGCCGAAGTCGCTCGCTCGCTTCGGACGCGGCGAGCACATCTCTTCGTCGAGGATCGAGCAAAATTTTCGTGCTCATGGAGCTATGCGTCTGGGTGCGACGCCTCTCTCGTAGGTTTGACCGATGGCCCAAGCCGTGATCGCAAGTCCCAAGAGTGCGGGCAGAGTCACCGCCGGAAAGTCGCGCGGTATGACGGAGGCCGAGCAGATACCGACGGCCACTTCCCAAAAGTGAAACAGGGCATGACCCGATAGCCAGATCGATGGGGCCGCCCAACAGATGACGCGCAGATCCGGCCGCACCACTCCCAAAAGAAACGCACCGCCGATAAGAAGAAAGATCAGCCCGATATCGCGCACAAAATGTTGGTTGAATGGCCCTGTCGTCGGCACGCCTGGAACGGCAAAATACCAGTTCTCTGGAGTGACAAGCATGAATGCGCCATTGGCGATGGCGGCAACGCCGAGCAGCACGGCCAATCCGATACAGATGGGTTTCAGCATAATTGTTCCTCGCAGTGTCAAATGGTCACCCTCGCACCAACCCACGGGTTAGTGCTGCACTGCCTGCGTCCTCAGCCAATCGTCAAAGCTGATTGCGCCCAGGTGCGGACGGTCGCCCGGCGTTAGCGATGTGTCGTTGATCTGCGCACCGAAATAACGAGCGTGAACATCCGCGATAACCTGTCGCCGGTCGCCCTTGGCCGCGAGATATTTGCGAGCGATGACGTCGAGCGGAATTTTTTCCGGCCCTGCAACCTCGACGATGCCGTTCACCGGAGCAGCGACTGTAACTTCGGCCAATACGGCGGCGACGTCGTCGGCCGCGATGGGCTGCAGCAGAGCCGGCGACAAGCGGATGAAGTCGCCGTCCGCGCCTGCCTGGACGATGCCGCTTACGAACTCATGGAATTGGGTCGCTCTCAGGATGGTGTAGGGAATTTTGGAAGCCTCTATGAGCTTCTCTTGGGCCGCCTTGGCGCGGAGGTAGCCGCTTTCCGGCACTCGATCCGTGCCGACAACGGACAGCGCAACGTGGTGCCCGACACCAGCCGCAGCTTCGGCTGCCAAGAGATTGCGTCCCGAGCGCTCGAAAAATTCCAGAACGGCCTTGTCCTCGAACGAGGGCGAATTCGCTACGTCGACGACCACCTGTGCGCCTAAAAGAGCTTCGGCCAAGCCTTCCCGCGTCAGAGCGTTGATTCCATTTCTCGGGGACGCTGCAATGACCTCATGGCCGCTCTGGCGAAGGCGATGGACGAGATTCGTTCCGATAAGCCCGGTGCCTCCTATAACCACGATTTTCATAATTGCTCCTTTTCTCACCAGCCAATCTGGTAAATGGCTCATGAGCGGAGATTGCCCGAAAGATCACGCGGAGACTTTGCGAGAGCATTCTGTTTCTCTTCAATTTATCTTGCTTTTTCGTCCAGAATGACCCGGGGCTCGACCGCGAACGGGCAATCATTCTACCGGCAATCAAGCGGTTGCCGCTAAATCCGGGGTGCGGAGCGCAGACGTGAAATACGCATTTAATGATTGCGTCCTCGACCTGGAGCGGCGGGAATTGACGCGAGCCACCGAAACGGTCTCCGTCGGCCCGCAAGTTTTCGATCTGCTGGTGTACCTCGTGCAGAACCGCGACCGCGTGGTCAGCAAGGACAGCCTGCTCGACGCCGTGTGGAGCGGTCGCACCGTTTCGGAATCGACCCTGACCAGCCACATCAACGCCGTTCGAAAAGCGATCGGCGACAGCGGCGAGGAGCAAAAGCTGCTGCGCACGGTTCCGCGCAAAGGCTTCCGCTTCGTGGCAGACGTTAAAGAACCGCCGTTGATGAACGGCTCATCGAAAATAGCGGCAATCGTAACGGAAGAACGCAACCGCCCGGCGCTTCCCCTCCCTGACAAGCCGTCCATCGCCGTCTTGCCGTTTCAAAACTTGAGCGGCGACCCCGAGCAATCCTATTTCGCCGACGGCGTGGTCGAGGACATCATCACGGCATTGTCGCGTGTCCACTGGTTGTTCGTCATTGCGCGCACCTCGAGCTTTACATACCGGGAGCACTCCGCACCCATCGATGCTCAGCAGATCGCCCGGGAACTCGGCGTCGGATACGTGCTGGAGGGCAGCCTCCGAAAATCCGCGGATCGTGTGCGCATCACCGGCCAGCTCATCAATGCCAATACGGGCGCGCACCTTTGGGCCGAGCGTTTCGAAGGCACGTTGGACGACATTTTCGAGTTACAGGATCAGATCGCCACGAGCGTGGCCGGTGCAATCGCCCCGCAGGTGGAACTCGCCGAGATCGAACGCGCGAAGCGCAAACCCACCGCCAGCCTGAGTGCTTATGATTGCTATTTGCGCGGCCTCGCGCACCTCAATCGCGGCAGCCGCGACGCAATCGACCAGGCATTGCCGCTCCTCTACAGAAGCATCGAACTCGACGGCGAGTACGCCGCCGCGTACGCTTTGGCCGCCTGGTGTCTCTTCTGGCGTAGGGTCAACGGCTGGACCACGGATCATGCGACGGAAACGGCGGAGGGCGCACGGCTGGCGCGCCGCGCCGTCGAACTGGGCCGAGACGACGCTATCGCGCTCACGCGAGGCGGGCACGCCTTAGCCCATTTTGCAGGCGACATCGACGGCGGTATCGCCTTGCTCGACAGAGCCGTCGTCCTCAATCCCAACCTGGCGTCGGCTTGGTTCCTCGGCGGCTTCTTGCGCGTTTGGCGGGGCGAAGCCGAAAACGCAGTCGAGCACTTCGAGCGCGCCATGCGCCTCAGTCCCGTCGACCCTGAATTGTTTCGAATGCAGGCCGGAATGGCGATGGCACATCTGTTCGCCGGCCGCCTGGACGCGGCATCCTCATGTGCCGAGGAGTCCTACAAAAATCTGCCGAGCTTCCTGCTGGCCGTAAGCATTGTCGCCGCCAGCCGCGCGCTCGCAGGACGATTGGACGATGCTCGGCGCGCAATGACTGAATTGCGGGAACTCGACCCCGCGCTCCGCATCTCTAATCTCACGGATTGGCTTCCAATTCAGCGGCCTGAGGATCTGTCCGTATTCGCCGAAGGGCTGCGCATCGCCGGCCTTCCGGAGCGATAAGCCCCGAGCGTTAGGGATTGAACGGCGTCGGCACGAGGATAATGCTAAATAGTCTGCTTTGGCAGGAACCTTTTCGCGGCGCAGGCATCAAATGCCCTTATGACCTATCGGCAAGGATCTGAGGCATGCTTCAATCGCAGCTGAATAATGCGGCAAAACCGGCGGAAGCCGATCTCATTCGCAAGGCCGTCGCCGGCGACGAGATGGCTGTTCGCGCCATCATTCGCGCACATAACCGCCGCCTCTACCGTGTCGCACGCAGCATCGTCCGCGACGACAGCGAAGCTGAAGACGTGTTGCAGGAAGCTTACCTTCATGCCTTTTCGGCGCTCGCCGACTTTCGCGGCCAGTCAAGCCTCTCGACGTGGCTGACGCGCATCGTTTTCAACGAAGCATTGCAGAGACGGCGGCGGCGCGTCGATCTGCCGACAGAGCAAACAGGCCTGCAGCAAAAGATGCAGTCTCAAGTCATACCTTTTCCATACGTCGGAAATCGCGCCGTGGACCCCGAAAGCATGACTGTTCAACGAGAGGTTATCAGCCTGATCGAGCACGCGATCGATGAACTGCCGGAGGATTTCCGCACGGTATTGGTCGCCAGGGCGATAGAGGACATGAGCATCGAGGAAACCGCCGAGCTTCTGGGTATTAAACCCGAGACGGTGAAGACTCGACTGCATCGCGCGCGGCGATTGCTGAAAGAAGATCTCGCGGATTATTTCGGCTCGTTCATGGACGATGTTTTTCCATTCGATGGCGCGCGTTGCGATCGCGTGACGAACGCCGTGATCGAACGCTTGAAGAAGTCCACCCCATAACGGGAACCTCGCCGAAGGCCCTCGCATCCAACCTCTTCGATAGCACATTGAGCCGTTTGTGGCTCGCAATCGAAGAGGTATCAAAAATGCTCCGCATACACTCCAGTCATGCACTTGGCTTGGTGGCCGCATTCGTTTTAGCCGGCGCCACGATGCCGGTGAATGCCGCCGATGCGCCGACCGATCCGCAAATCGCGCACATCGCGTACACCGCCGGCGCGATTGACATCGAAGCCGCGAAGCAAGCGCTTAAAATTTCGAAAAACGCACACGTCCGCGCATTTGCCAACGACATGGTGCGCGACCACCAAGCCGTGAACGACAAGGCGCTCGCTCTGGTCAAGAAGCTGCACGTCACGCCCGAAGACAACGATACGAGCAAAGCATTGACCAAGCAGGCCGACGACGAGCGCGCCAAGCTTGCCAAACTCTCGGGCGCGGCGTTCGACAAGGCCTACGTCGAAAACGAGGTCGCCTTTCACAAGACCGTGGACAATGCATTGTCCACGACGCTCATTCCGTCCTCGTCGAACGGCGAGCTTAAAAAGCTGCTGCAGACCGGCCTCAAGATTTTTGAAGGCCACCTGAAGCACGCCGAGCATCTAGCGAGCACATTGAAGTGACGGGGCTTCTGATGCGCGCGCAATGGCGAAGCATTGCGTGCGCACTGCTCGCGCTTCTCGCAGGCTGTGGTGTCGGGATAGCGGGTGCAGCCGTACGAGTTACGATCGCCGACCTTGTTTTCTCGCCTGCCGATATCACCGTCAAAGCGGGCGATACCGTCGAGTGGGTGAACAACGATTTCGTCGATCATACCGCCACGGCCAAGAACGGCGCTTGGGATGTCATGATCCCCGCCGGGAAATCCGCACATCTAAAAATGACGAAGGTCGGCACCTTCACTTATTTCTGCCGTGTGCACCCGGACATGGTTGGCACCATCCGTGTGACAAATAATTAAAGGCCGGGTTGAGGGGTTGGACTCCCCTCGACCGGCTAACCCTGCTGTTGATGAATAGCGGGAACGAGCGAACCGACGACCGTCGGTTCTGCGCTACAATCGGATTTTTGGATAAAATGGCGCGAGAGACGGGACTTGAACCCGCGGCCTCCGCCGTGACAGGGCGGCGCTCTAACCAACTGAGCTACTCCCGCAATCCAGAAAGTGACGGGCGCCGAAGCGCCCGCCGTCACAGCGTCCGAATACGTGATGCCCGGGCGGGCGTCAAGCCGGTCTTCGCGCCTTTCGGCACAAACGCTTCGCCGTCCTTGCAGTTATCTGCGGACGAAGTCGCGCTTGCCGATCTCGAGGCCGTTATGCCGCAGAATTCCGTAGGCCGTCGCGCAATGAAAATAGAAATTCGGCAACGCGACGTGCAGCAGGTAATCACGGCCCGGAAGGATCGTTTCCTGACCGCCGATTTTCAGCGTCAACTGCCGGGTATCCGAACCCTCGAATTGCTCCGGCTTATAACCGGCAAGCAGCTCTTGGGTTCGCGCCAGACGTTGCTTTAACTCGGGAAGCGTCGTTTCCGTATCGGGAAAACTCGGAACCTCGACGCCTGCGAGCCGCGCCGGGGCGGCCTTCGCAAAATCGGTCGCGAGTTGAACCTGGCGCGTCAGATTGAACATGTCCGGGTAGAGCCGGGATCCAAGCAAAACCGCAAGATCGATTTTCTTGGCGGCTGCGTAATCGGCGGCCTTGTCGAGAATGGCCTCCAGCGCAGCAAGCTGTTTCTGAAACGTCGGAATGGCGATGTCGTACATCGAGACGGCCATGAATTCTCACCCTTCGTTGCTAAGGACGGACGGCATACACCTGCAAGATGAAAGGAACAATCTGCCTTGCCCGCAATGCAGGTAGCCGCCACAAGCCCGTCCCGGCGGCGATCGCCGCGCAGCAGTGTCAGATGCTTCAGCAAGGCCGCGCCGGCGGCCGGCTCCGCGCAGCGGAGTCGCCGGGACCAACAAAACTGGTGGGCGGTGAGAGGGTCGAACTCCCGACATCCTCGGTGTAAACGAGGCGCTCTACCACTGAGCTAACCGCCCGACGCAACTGATCTTCTATGCAGCATCGGCGAAGCCCGCAAGATGCTTGGACGGCACCGTACAAAGTGCCGCCATCGATTGGACGCGACGCACCGGCCGTTAGACCGTTGCACGCCCAAAATGCAAAGCGCGCCGATCGATGCGGCGCGCTTTGAAAATTCCGAAAGCGAATGGGTTAGTTCAGAGCGTCCTTGAGGCCCTTGGCAGGCGTGAACTTCGGCACGCGCGACGCCGGAATCTGGATCGTCATGCCGGTC
>DATLJG010000098.1:0-3759 GCA_035538995.1 Hyphomicrobium sp.
CAGCATACCTGGGCTCCTTCCACCCGAACCGATGGGCACCCAGTTCGAAGATGCCTTGCGGTCCGATTTGCCTGGCCTCTCGTTTCGCATTCCTGGCGCGTCCACCGAGGTCAGGTTTTATGGGTTTGCGAAGGGCTTGGCCTACACGGATCTCAACGGCCGCAATCAAAGCGATGCCCCGGCGCCTCAGGGTATTCCATTATCGGGAAGCGCCGCGGATCTGCAGGGTGGTGATTTTGGTATGTCGGCGCGCTTCAGCCGGTTCGGTATGGACACCCGCACACTGACGAACTGGGGTACGCTCGAAACCCGCATCGAAGGCGATTTCGGTGGTGGCGCCCCCGCTTCGAACAACGCGCTTTTCCGTCTTCGGCAGGCTTGGGGCGAACTCGGCACCGATCAATTTCGGGTTCTGGTCGGACAAGCGAACAGCCTCTGGAACGAAGGCATGTTCGAAACTCTGAACGACTCCACCAATCTCAATCAATCTTTCGTTCGACAAATGCAGGTGCGCGCGACGGCTCGTCTTGGGCAAAACCTGGTCGGCCAAGTCTCGCTCGAAGCGCCGGACACCCAGTATACGTCGGTGGACGGGACGTTCACGCAGACCAGCAGTCCGAACGGCGGCCTCAGTCCGGCTTTTTCCTCGTTGCCCGATTTGCTCGGCCGACTAGCGTATAGCAACGACGGTCTTGAGGTTGATGTACGAGGGCTGGCGCGCGATCTGAGCATCCGCACAGAGGGCACAAATTCGGCACCGCCCACAGTTTCGAAAGACGCCTTCGGTGGAGGAATCGCGACATCGGTGCGTCTGCCGATGCGGTGGATTTCAGAAAGTTTCGGTCCGGATCAATTGATAGGCATGGCTTACTATGGGCAAGGCATCGGCCGCTATTTCGGTGGCAACACGTCGGGTCAAGATGCCCTCTCCAATATAGGCTTGCCCGGCACGACGTTCAGCTTCGATCCGGTTCCGACGTATGGATTTACAGCGGCCTATCGTCGATTCTGGACGACGCAGGTGCGCAGCAACGTAGCTTATTCGTATGCAAGGCAAGACTATCCGTCTTACGCATCCGAATTTACCCCCGGAAGTGCGGCGGCAACCGCGCTCAACAGCACCATGCAGCAAGCGATCGTGAATCTCATCTGGAGCCCGTTCGCGGAAAACCATGATGGGCGCGTCGATACCGGCTGGCTCGACACCGGCATCGAATACACCTTCACGCAGCGCGATTTGTTCGGTGGCGCGGATGCAAGCGGGTCGGATACCAGCGGCCAAGGCATCGCCAACCGGATCCTTGCAGCCGCGATCGTACGTTTCTAGTCGTGGCCTAGCATTGACAAAACAAGATGGCTGGGCGGCCGCGACCTCTCAAGCTCGTCTTCGATCGTCAGGAGCGATATCGTCCTCGTCCGGCAGTTCACCTGGGATGTAGTTGGGCAGGTTTCCGGCAGGAATGATGGTCAGAAAAGCCAAGCATGCCATGATAAGCAGCCCGATCTTCAGGGCGCGAAGGCGCGCTTCAGAATTGATGCGAACGGCCTCCGTCACCTGTTCCGGCGTCGCCGTGGTCGCCTCCAGCGCCGTTTTCAGTTGAGCGTTACTGACGAAATTGATGCTGTCCAGATCAAGCTGCGATTGAACTTCCGGCGCCAGTATGGGGCTGCCGGCGACCCGGCTCATGATTGCGGCACTGAGCAGTCCGACGAGGAGCGCGCCCGCAACGGCCGTGCCGACAGCAGCAGCAAGATTGTTGGCGGTGCCGCGCAGCGAGCCGACATCGCCCGCAAGTTCCTTTGGCGACGCCGTGACCAGCACGTTGAAAACAAGGGTAACCAGTGACCCCTGCCCGATCCCAAACAGGACAAGGCCGATGAGAACAGGGACCGTGCTCCAATCGTTACGGACGACCAGGGCAAGCCATAGAAGTGCGATCGTGCAAAGGATGAAACCGAACCGCCCGATTTGCCGAGGCGTTACCTTGTCGTACAGCCTGACGATCAGCAGCGCCGCGAAAAATACCGAGAGATTGAACGGCATCATGGCGATTGCCGTGGCCAGCGGCGAGCGTCCCTGGATAATCTGGATATAGAGCGGAACCGAGAAATTGAGCATCGCTTCGAGAGCGACGACCGAGAACATCGCATACACGGCGGCGCGCTCTTGAGCCGAACTGATAACCTCCAGCGCTAATAGAGGGGTTTTCCCAGCTTGCTGCCGACGCCGCGTCCAATGCACAAATGCTTGTCCGAGCATGACGCCCAGAACGATCATGAACGGAGCCGGAGAAAGGCCGAACAGGTCGAAGGGTGCGCCGGGGCGCGCCTGTACTAGTCCCCAGTTATTCAGATTGTTGAAGCCGAAGCTGATGAAAATGATGGCCGCGGCGGAAAGAACTACGCCGACGAGATCGATTTGCACGTCCGGCCGCCCATGATCCGGTCTCAAACGGAAACTCAGCAGAAATACGATGCCTGAGAGCGCAATGAGCAGTCCGAATGCCGGGCGCCAGCCGATATAGGTGCCAAGAATTCCGCCGATCAGGAATGCTGCTACACCGGCGCCCGCGCGGGCCGAGCCGAGAGCACCCAAGGCCGTCGCTTGCTGCGTTCCCCGATAGTTTTCGGCGATGAGAGCCACCAAGGACGGCACGAGTGCTGCGCCGGCCGCACCACACAGACCTTGCGCGATAATCATCGCGGTGGCGTTGGGGCTGAACGTCATCAGCACTTGCGCCAAACCGAACAGCAGAACCACGGCCCGAAAAACATTCAGGGCCCCGTAACGCTGACTGAGCTTAGCGCCGAGCATCACGAAGCCCGCAACCGAAAGCGAATACATCACGATGCCTGTCGCGACGGTCGTCGGCGGTACGCTGAAGCTTTTCACCATGCCGCTCATAGCCACCGGCAACGACGCGACATTGAACGACATCAAAACCTGTCCGAGCGCGATGGTGATCATCGGCACCCAGGAATCGCGAGCAATAGAGCTATCGGTATTTACTGCAGCGGATTGAACGGCCACGATCGTCTCCTTCGACCAAATCGAATGGAATGTCAGGTCAGCCGTCAGGCTGCGAGACGAACAGGTCCATTCCTAAGCTCTGAGATAGAAATTTCGCAGCGAGCTGCCCTTTGACACTGTTTCCCGCACTATCGAGCGGCGGAGCAAAGGTGCCCAATCCACCTTTGCCTGGAGAAACAGCGACGATGCCGCCGCCAATTCCGCTTTTGCCGGGCAGGCCAATTTCATACAGCCAGTCTCCCGACGTCTCGTATAAACCTGCCGTCGCCATGGATGCGAGTGCGTAGTGACAGACATTTGCGTCGACCACGCGCTTCCTGGTGATGGGATTTACGCCACCGTCCGCCAGTGTCGCGCCCATGATTGCGAGGTCGTGCGCACTGACATTCAGCGAACATTGCTTTGTGTAGAGTTCGGTCGCATCTGCGGGAGTGCAATAGATGCGATTGAGGCTATGCAAGAGGCGCGCGATGGCCTGGTTGCGATGATTTGTTTCCGACGCCGATGCGTAAACTTCTTCGTTGAGCGGCAGTTCTCTTCCCGCGAAGCTGCTTAAGCCGCGATGAATGAATTGCCACTTGGATTCAAGAGTTGATCCTGGAACGAGACTGGTGGTCGCGATTGCTCCTGCATTCACCATCGGATTGGTGCGTCCGTCAGGACTGTGTTCCACGGCAGCCAGCGAGTTGAATGCTCGCCCCGTGGCGTTTGCGCCGATCAGCTCTCGC
>DATLJG010000099.1:0-1551 GCA_035538995.1 Hyphomicrobium sp.
CGTCTGAGCATCTTCGGCGACCTCCATCAGCCGCATCTGCAGCGCCGTGCCGAGCCCGCCACCGAACCCGATCATAAATATGACGAGCGAAACCGCGTAGACGTTCCTCGCGGCGAGCGGGAACAGCGCCAGCGACGCGACACTCCATAGCAGCATGCCGCCGGCGGTCGGCATGAGTGCCCGGTCGGACGCCCAGCCCGCGAACATGGTCCCGAAAGTGAGCCCGACGCCAAAGATGCAGAAGACGAGCGGCACGGCGTGCACGTTCATATGGGTCACGGTTGTCAATGTCGTCGTCAAATAGGCATAGACCGCGAAGATGCCGCCGAAGCCGACGGCCGCGGTCCCGAGCGTGAACCAGACCTGTCGCCGTTTCAATGCCCCGAGCTCACGCAGCGGCCCGGCTCCCGGATCGGGCGGCAGCGCCGGAACGTAGAGGGTCAGAAGCGCGACCGTCAGGAGCGCGAGCAATGACACGGTCGCGAAACCGCTGCGCCAGCCAAGCGCCTGTCCCAGCCAGGTCGCCGCCGGTACCCCGACGATCGTGGCGATCGTCAGTCCGGTCAGTACGTGGCCGACGGCGCGCGCCCTCTGCCGGTACGGAACGATCGACGCGGCAACGAGCATCGCCACGCCGAAATACGCCCCATGCGGAATGCCGCTCAAAAACCGGAAGCCGACCAGCCAGCCATAGGTCGGCGCCACGGCGCTCAAGGCGTTGGCGATCGCGAACATGGCCATCAGCCAGATGAGCAGCGTGCGGCGCGACCAGCGCGCGCCGAGCAACGCCAACGTCGGCGCCCCGACGACGACACCGGCGGCGTAAGCGCTGATGACGTGTCCGGCCGTCGGCTCGCTGATGCCGAGGTTGCGGGCGAAAATGGGCAACAGGCCCATCGCCGCGAATTCGGTCGTGCCGATCGCGAACCCACCTACGGCCAACGCAAAAATCACCAAGCGTGCCTGATTGCGCGGGAGCACAGCCGCGCTCACGCCATTCGAAAGCGGCTCAAGCCGCTCCGTCCCTGACTGCATCGAAGTCCTGCCGGATTTTAGAAAAGTTCTGCCACCGCCCTGAGCGCTGGGATCAAAAATATGCCCCGCTCAAGTTCGCACCATTAGCGAAGCGCCGAGACTTTGAGCAATGTTATTTTGCAGATGCGACTTGCTTGCCGATCATATCGAACGGACCGGGTAGGTCATAAATCCGCCATTGGGCGAAAAAACTTATCCTCGGTGTCCGGGCCTCCCTCATACTCTGCGCACCTCGCCTCGTCGCCCGACGGACAGTCTCGAGACCGTTGAAGAGATTGGGGGTGAGCGGCAGGTGAGCGTCGGCGGCACAAGGGAGTAACGGCCCGAGGCTACGGCGTAGCGAACCGGTCAGTGATCAGAGCGCATACGGCACCAACCGTCGGAGGGGTAAGGCACCTCCCATGCTGATCCGGTCGATTCAGAATCCCTGCACGCGGAGCGCGCCAACGGCGCCGCTTTTTCTTCGGAACGATCGGCACCAGGTGCCGGCGCGCTCCGCATCCGTTTTATTCCCGC
>DATLJG010000100.1:0-13901 GCA_035538995.1 Hyphomicrobium sp.
GCTATCGAGCAACCGGTCGATGCGTGTCGCCTCTTCGAACGTCTCGTCTTCGCGAAAACGAAGATCGGGCGCGTAGCGGAGATTGAGCGTATGTGCGATTTCCGCGCGAATGTATTTCTTGTTGCGCGTCAGAGCTTCGACGACCGGCTTAACATCGCTGCCGCCGAGCGGCATCACGTAGACGGTGGCAAGCTTCAAATCCGGAGACAGCCGGACTTCCGGAATCGTTATGACGTGCGACGCCAACACGTCGTCGTGGATTTCGCCCCGCGACAGCATTTCTGCGAGCTTATGACGGATCAATTCACCGACGCGCAGCATGCGCTGCGACGGCGCTTTCGCGCCCGAATGCGAAGACTTTCTTGTCATTCTCTTTCCGCCGCGGACTCGGACCGCGTGCAGCCTCTTTGTTCAAAACGGGTGGTATGCTTCGGCTCGAAGAGCCGGGCGGTCAAGGGGCGCCGCGGCGAGCCGCGCCCCCGCGGAGCGAGCCCGCGCGATAATAATCGCGCGGAACAGCTCGCGTGAGCGATTAGAGACTCCTAGCGATCGTCTCCACCTGGAAGCATTCGATCTGATCGCCTTCACGAATGTCCTGGTAGTTGGCGAACGACATGCCGCATTCCTGGCCGGAAACGACTTCCTTCACGTCATCCTTGAAGCGCTTGAGGATCGCCAGCGTTCCTTCGTGAATGACGACGTTATCGCGCAGCAAGCGAACCTTGGCGCCGCGTTCGACCTTGCCTTCGGTGACAATGCAGCCCGCAACCTTGCCGACCTTCGAAATGTTGAAGACCTGCTTGATCGACGCATAACCGAGGAACACTTCGCGCTTCGTCGGCGCGAGAAGGCCCGACATCGCCGCCTTCACCTCATCCACCAGATCGTAGATGATGTTGTAGTAGCGGATTTCGACGCCCTGGTTGTCGGCCGCCTGCTTTGCCTGCACGTTGGCGCGAACGTTGAAGCCGATGACGACGGCCTTGGCCGCAGCCGCCAGCGCGATATCCGATTCCGTGATGCCGCCGACGCCAGAGTGTACGAGGCGCGCTTCGACTTCGTCGTTGCCGACTTTCTTCAAAGCACCGGCGATAGCTTCGACGGAGCCTTGCACGTCGCCCTTGACGACAAGCGGAAATTCCTTGCGGCCAGCATCCTTGAGCTGCTGCATCATCTGCTCAAGCGTGCTCTTCGTGCCGGCCGAACCCAGCGTCTCACGGCGCTTGCGGACGCGATAATCCGTCAGCTCGCGTGCGCGCGCTTCGTTTTCGACGACGGCGAACTGATCGCCCGCTTCCGGCGCCGAGTCGAAACCCAGCACTTCCGCCGGAACAGACGGACCGGCTGATGCGATGTTGGCACCATGATCATCGAGCAGAGCCCGCACGCGCCCCCACGCCGTACCGGCGACGATGATGTCACCGACATGCACGGTGCCGCGCTGCACGAGCACGGTCCCGACCGGCCCGCGACCACGTTCCAGCTTCGCCTCGATGACGATGCCGTCGGCCGTGCGGCCCGGGTTGGCTTTCAGGTCGAGAATTTCGGCCTGCAGATGGATGGCCTCGAGCAGCTTGTCGAGATTGGTTCGCTTCAAGGCCGATACCGGCACTTCGAGCGTATCGCCGCCCATGCTCTCGACAACGATCTCGTGCGACAGCAAATCGGTGCGCACGCGGTTCGGATCGGACTGCGGCTTGTCGATCTTGTTGATCGCAACGATGATCGGAACCTTCGCGGCCTTGGCGTGATTGATCGCCTCGACCGTCTGCGGCATGACGCCGTCGTCGGCGGCAACGACCAATACGACGATGTCCGTCACCTTGGCGCCGCGCGCACGCATAGCCGTAAAGGCCTCGTGGCCTGGCGTGTCGATGAACGTGATCTTATCGCCGTTCGCCGTCTGAACCTGATAGGCGCCGATATGCTGCGTGATGCCGCCGGCTTCGCCTGACACGACATTCGCCGAACGGATCGCGTCGAGGAGTGACGTCTTGCCGTGATCGACGTGACCCATGATCGTCACGACCGGGGCCCGCGTTTCACGTGCGGCATCATCGGTGTCTTCACCACCGGCGAACCCGATTTCGACGTCCGCCTCGGAGACACGCTTCGACGTATGGCCGAACTCTTGAACGATGAGCTCAGCCGTATCGGCATCAAGCACATCGGTGATCTTATGCATCGCGCCTTGCTGCATCAGATACTTGATGAGATCGACGGCGCGCTCCGCCATACGGTTCGAGAGTTCCTGGATCGTGATGGCTTCCGGAATGACGACTTCACGCGCGATCTTTTCGCGTTGCTGCTGAATGCCCATGGCCTTCAGCTTTTCTTTTTCGCGCTTGCGCTTCAGCGAGGCGAGCGAGCGCACCTGAGCTTCGCGATCGAAGTTGGTGATCGTCAGCTTCTGCCGCTGGCGGCCGTCATCATTGGTCTTCACCGCCGGACGCGGAACCTTTACGCCGCCGGGACCGCGCTTGCGGCTCTCGTCCTCATCGACCTGCACGCGGGCGACGACGGGACGCTGCGGACGTGTCGGCTTTTCGATCGTCGTGGAATCGGGCGTTGACGCGCCACCACGCCGGGAAGGGATCGGCAATTCGATTTCGCGCGGACGTCCGGCTTCACGCGGCATGTAGGCGGTGTTGCCCGACGGGCGCGAGCCCGGCCGTTGAAATGGAGGACGGCCATGTTCGCGCGGCGAGGACGACGGACCGCCTTCGCGACGCTGCGCCGGAGGCGATGTCTCACGCGCGACCGGAGCCGGAGCTTCGGCGGGCTTGGCCGCAGCTGGAGGAGGAGCGGCGGCTGCCGGAGCAGATGCCGCCGGAGCTTCCTCAGCGCGCGGTTCGGGCTCAGGCGGACGCACGGGCTCGAAGCGAACGGGCTCGGCGGCATCGGCGCCCCGGCCTCCGCCTTCGGCCCGAGCCGCAGCCAGGGCACGCTCGCGCGCCGCGCGTTCCTCGTTCGATAGCGTCCGCGCATGGGCGGGATTCGATGGTGCTGGCTTTGCCGCCGCCGGCGCTGCCGGTGTTTTAACGGGCGGAGCAACGGTCTCAGGCGCCGCAGCAGCTGTGTCATTGCCCTCACCAGGCCCACCCAGCCGGCGCGTCTTCTTCTTCTCGACGACGACGGACTTTGAACGTCCGTGACTGAAGTTCTGCCGCACGTGCCCAGACTCGACCGTTCGCTGCAGCGACAGCGGCTTGCGCGCTCCCACGCGAATGGTCTTGTCGGTCTGGTCGTTCGAATCCGTCATGCCTTGTCCGTTCAGCCTTCGCTTTGCGCTTCAGAAAAAGTAGTGGCGGTCTCTGTCGCCAAGGAGCGGTACCGCGTCAGGCGTTCCGCATCCTCGAGAAACCGATCCGACAGGCCTCCGGGTGTGAGGGCAGCATGTACCACACTTCCGCGGCCAATAGCCAAGCTCATTTGATCAATCGTCAGAACATCGACGATCGGCGCTTTTCCGCCCCGAGCCCCTTGAATTGCCTTAAATTTCCGGTCGAGCTTGGACCGGCCATCCAGAGCCGCATCGGCTCCGTGCAACACAACCGCCACAGACCCCTTGTCGAGTGCGGCGGAAACCTTCTCGAAACCGCAGACGGCCAAGCCCGCCTTATTGGCGAGCGACAGAACCCCGGCCAGCCGCTTAACCATTAAAGCATCGACACGTTCGGGAAGATCTGCCGGAGCCTCGGCGCGCGCCTTGAGGCTCCTGCCAAATGTATTGCCTTTGACGGCTTTTTCAACAAGGCGGCGGTCGCAGCCGATCCACACGCCACGGCCAGGAAGCCGGCGATCGAGGTCGGGAACGACGGTGCCGTCCGGAGACAGCACGAACCGGATCAGATCTTTCGGATCAAGACTCTCGCGCGTGACGGCGCACAGACGCTCAGGCGCAGCGGCATCGCCGCTCCGTTCCGTCGCAAACTGGTTTTGCCGTTCTATCGTCACGCGCGCTGTAAGCCCTTCCGAACATTACCTGTCAGCCCTGAGCAGGGGCGTCCTCCGACGCACCTTCTTCAGGTTCGGTTTCATCGCCCGCAGGCCGCTCAAGATCTTCCGCCTTGATCCAGCCGGCGTGAACGCGAGCCGACATGATCATGTTCTCGATGTCCGTTCGTGAAAGCTCGAAACCGTCGAGAAAACCCTTGTGCTTGACGGCTTCTGCATCCTTTTCCTTCTTGCGCTCGGTCCAGCCGAGAAGCTCGTCCGTCGCGCAATCTGCAAAATCTTCGACCGTCTTAACGCCGTTCTCGCCAAGCGCCACCATCATCGCAGTGGTGATGCCGGGGATCTCGGCCATTTCGTCGGCAACGCCAAGTTCGCGGCGCTTTGCGTCGCGCTCGGCTTCCTGCTGTTCGAGATATTCGCGCGCACGGCTCTGGATCTGCTCCGCCGTTCCTTCATCGAAACCTTCGATGTGCGCGATCTCCGAAAGATCGACGTACGCGACTTCCTCAACGCTCGCGAAACCTTCCGTCACCAGAAGCTGCGCAATGACTTCGTCGACGTCGAGAGAATCCATCAGCAACTGCGTGCGTTCCGCGAATTCCTTCTGGCGGCGCTCGCTCTCTTCCTGCTCGGTCAGAATGTCAATGTCCCAGCCGGTCAACTGTGAAGCAAGCCGCACGTTCTGGCCACGGCGGCCGATCGCCAGCGACAGCTGCGCTTCCGGGACGACGACCTCGATGCGGTTGGAATCTTCGTCGAGCACGACCTTGGTGACTTCAGCCGGCGCCAAAGCGTTGACGATGAAGCTCGCCGCATCCGGGTTCCACTGGATGATATCGACCTTCTCGCCCTGCAGCTCGTTGACGACCGCCTGCACACGGGCGCCACGCATACCGACGCAAGCGCCCACCGGATCGATCGAGGAATCCTTGGAAATCACCGCAATCTTGGCGCGGCTGCCGGGATCGCGCGCAACCGATTTGATCTCCACGACGCCGTCGTAGATCTCCGGAACTTCGGCACGGAACAGCGTCGACATGAATTCAGGACGCGCGCGCGTCAGGAAAATCTGCGGGCCCCGCTGTTCGCGGCGCACGTCATAGATGTAGGCGCGGATACGATCGCCCAAGCGGACGTTCTCACGCGGGATCATCTCGTCGCGGCGAATGATGCCTTCGGCGCGTCCGAGATCGACGATGACGTTGCCGTACTCGACGCGCTTCACCGTTCCGTTCGTCGTATCGCCCACACGATCCTTGTACTCGGCAAATTGACGATCGCGCTCGGCCTCGCGAACCTTCTGCACGATGACCTGCTTGGCGTTCTGCGCCGCGACGCGACCGAACTCCAGCGGCGGCAGCGTCTCGGCGATCATGTCGCCAGCCTTCGCTTCCGGATTGCGCTTCTTCGCATCTTCGACCGTGATCTGCGTCGCATCGTTTTCGACTTCATCGACGACCGCCAGCACGCGCGTCAGCTTCGCTTCACCCGTCTTCGGGTCGATCTCGCAGCGAATATCGTTTTCCGCGCCGTAGCGGGATTTCGCGGCCTTCTGGATGGCATCCTCCATCGCCTCGATGACGATCTTCTTGTCGATCGTCTTCTCACGCGCGACGGCGTCGGCGATTTGCAAAAGCTCAAGCCTGTTGGCGCTAATGCCTGCCATGGCCATGGGATCAATCCTCCAGATCGTCTTCGTCGAGTTCGGCACCGTCTCCGGGCCGGTCAGAGTGGCGTTCTTTAGCGCGAGCAAGCGCTTCTCGGATCAGTTCGTCGGTCAGCACGAGCTTGGCGTCCGAAATGAGATGCACGGGCAGGCCGAGATGCTGGATGCCGTGCTCGCCGGTATCGGCCTCGATGCGAACTTCGCCGTCCTCGAAACCTTCGAGCACGCCCTTGAATTTCCTGCGGCCGCCGACCGGTTCGCTCAGTTCGAGCTTGGCTTCGTGACCGGACCAGTCTTCGAAGTCGCTCGGCCGCACCAATGGCCGGTCGATGCCGGGCGAAGACACTTCGAGACGATACGCGCCTCTGATCGGATCGGCGACGTCGAGCACCGGCGAAACGTTCTTCGAAATCTTTTCACAGTCGTCGATCGTAATCGATCCGTCGGACCGCTCGGCCATCAGCTGCACGATCGTATCGGCGCTGCCGCCTTGAATTTTAACGCGGACCAATCGGAACCCGAGATCTTCGAGCACAGGCTCGATCACAGCCGCGATCTCAGCCGCAACACCCGTCTCGCGCAGAAAACGGCGCGTATCGGAGCCGCCTTCCTCAAGCGGTGCGTTGTTGGCAATCGGGTCCTGCAATGGCGTTCCTGTATCTAAAGACCGTCTGGAGCGGGCCCGGAGGTCCACTCTCAATTTGATCATCGAGTTATTGGAATGCTCGCTAAATAGGCGAGATTGGGAAGTTGTGCAAGGCTTTCCCGCAGACCTAGACCCTTAAAAAGCGAAAATAGTATCGCCGCCGCCCCTCAGCGGCGGCTTTGCCTTCGTACTTGGTTTCCACCCAATCGGAAGGCTGTAAGCGCCAGTCGGATGGACTTTCCGCCTGCCAACGAAAGCGCGGTTCGGACTGAAACGCTTCAAGCATTGTCCGCGCGTAGTCGCCGATATCCGTTGCGATCCGCAGCTCCGCGTCCGGTTTCAACGCACGCGCCAGGAGATCGAGCAACGAAGAATTAACCAGCCGACGCTTGCGATGCTTCCGCTTCGGCCAAGGGTCGGGAAACAGGATGAAAGCACGATCCAGCGAGGCAGGCGCAAGTTGCCGCAGTACGTCGCGGACATCGCCCATGTGAACGCGCACGTTCCGCAAGCCTTCGCTCTCGACGGCGCTCAAAACCTTGATAACGCCGTCCTCATAAGGCTCGCATCCAATCAAACGAACGTCAGGATTGTTGCGTGCTTGTCCGAGCAAATGCTCGCCGCCGCCGAAGCCGATTTCGAGCCACGTCGCTGACCCCTGTGTCGCCTCCGCCGGATCGAACGCCAGACGCGGAAGACTGTCGCGCAACAGGATCGCTTGCCGCGCGCTCGGCTTACGTCCGCGCCGGCGCCCATACGACCGAAGTTCGTACTCGTCTTTATCGATATCTGCGATCATCAGTCGGTCGCTCGACACTTCCCTTCCACGTCATGGCCGGGCTTGACCCGGCCATCCAGGAGTCACGGCAAAGACGTGTGCGTTGGGCCCTGGATGGCCGCCTCGGGGGCGGCCATGGAGTGAGGTGATTAGACCTTTATGGATACAAACAAAAGCGGCCGCTTTCGCAGCCGCTTCGAATTCGTAACGTTGAGAAATCGGCCCTAGCCGACAGCCTTGGCGATCTTCGGAGCCAAATCCGTGCGCTCCCAAGAGAACCCACCATCCTTCTCAGCCGGACGACCGAAATGACCGTACGCAGAGGTGCGCGCATAGATCGGCTTGTTGAGATCGAGGTGCGTGCGGATACCGCGCGGCGTCAAATCCATGACGGTCGCGAGCGCCTGCTCGATCGCCGCTTCATCGACTTTCCCGGTGCCGTGCGTATCGACATAAATCGACAACGGCTTGGCGACGCCGATCGCATACGCCAGCTGGATCGTGCAGCGATCCGCAATGCCCGAAGCGACGACGTTCTTCGCCAGATACCGCGCTGCGTACGCAGCCGAGCGATCGACCTTCGTCGGATCTTTGCCGGAGAATGCGCCGCCGCCATGAGGCGCCGCACCGCCGTATGTATCGACGATAATCTTGCGGCCGGTCAAACCGGTGTCGCCGTCGGGTCCGCCGATGAAAAACTTACCCGTCGGATTGATGTGCCAGATGGTGTCGTTGCTGATCCAGCCCTCGGGCAGAGCCTTGCGGACATACGGCTCAATAATGTTCCGCACCTTCTGCGAGCTGAGGTCTTCGTCGATATGTTGATGAGAAACGACGATTTGCGTCACGCCGACGGGCTTGCCGTCTTCGTAGCGGACCGTGACCTGGCTCTTTGAATCCGGTCCGAGCTTCGCGGCGTCACCCGTCTTGGCCTTGCGTGCAGCCGCCAGATCGAAAAGAATTTTATGCGCGTAATAGATCGGCGCCGGCATCAGCTCCGGCGTCTCATTGCAGGCATATCCGAACATGATGCCCTGATCGCCCGCACCCTCTTCCTTGTTCGTCGGCTGCTGCGCATCGACGCCGGCCGCAATGTCCGCCGACTGCGAATGAAGCAGAACCTCGATATTGCAGTTGGCCCAGTGGAAGCCGTCCTGCTCGTAGCCGATGTCCTTGATCGCCTTGCGCGTCAAATCCTGGATGAAGGCGACGGTGACGTCCGTGGGCCCGCGCGATTCACCCGCGATCACAACCCGGTTCGTCGTGGCCAGCGTCTCGCACGCGGCGCGGATAATCCAGGGATCGATGCCCTCCTTGGCGCCTTCACGATAAAACGCATCGACGACTTCATCCGAGATACGGTCGCAAACTTTATCCGGGTGGCCCTCGGAAACGGATTCACTCGTGAATAGAAAGGACTTTCGCGCCACTGTGGCCCCCATGTTGAAGGAGTTTGTCTCCCGACGTGCCCTCGCGGAAGGAATAGGCCCATGTAACAGGTGCCGACCTTCCGAAAAGCGCCGGTTTGTCGCAGTCTTGATCGCGTCGGTCAAGCACGGGGCAAGCCGCTGAAAATGACCCTCTGCTATGGCTCATCCGCAACGTCATCAAAACGCGATCGTTAGCTTTCCTCACCGGCGAGCGAACGGACGAGATCGACAATTGAACGCCGTACCTTCGGATCGGAGATACGGGCGAAAGCCTTGTTCAATTCAAGCCCCTCGCGCGTCCCGAGAAAATCGACGACATACGTCTCGTCCGGCTGCTCGCCAAACCCGGTGACGACATTCCCCGCCGACTGAACACCTAACGGCGCTTCGTCATAAAAGAATTGCACCGGAACCCCGAGAACCCGCGCCAGATCGAAAAGCCGGCTGGCCCCGATACGGTTCACGCCTTTTTCGTATTTCTGAACCTGCTGGAACGTCAGCCCCAAATGCTCGCCGAGCTTTTCCTGGCTCATGCCGAGCAGCATACGGCGCAATCGCACCCGCGAGCCGACGTGAACATCCATCGGATTGGCGCGGCGCGAACCGCGAGCAACTTCCTCGCCCGAGTCTTCTGCGATCGAAATGTCGTCCGCCATCGCTTCTACAGCCAACAGTTAAACCAGGGATAGCTCCACACTTCGTAGGTGTATGAGTGCCGTGCGTCAATCATCGAACCCGGCCGCGACAAGTTGACTTCAACACCTTGATTAACGTCGCGATTTATTGAGCGCCACGGCAGCGGCCAAGAACACTGCGAGCACCAGCGCCAGCATCCAATCTCCGGCTCGCGCATAGACGGTGGGAGCCAGCGCCTTGGGCAAACCGCTGTCTATGACCCCGCGCACATCAAGACCCAGCGCCTGTAAGACCCGCCCGTAGGGATCGACCACCGCCGAAACACCGTTATTTGCGGCGCGGATCAGCGGCAGCCCCTCCTCGACGGCGCGAACCCGCGCCTGCTGGAAATGTTGATACGGGCCGGTCGTCTGTCCGAACCAGCCGTCATTCGTCACGTTGATCAGTACGCCCGGACGCTCGCTGCCCTGAACGATGTCTCCCGGAAATAGCGCCTCGTAGCAAACGAGCCCCAACGCCGGCGGCAGCCCCGGAATTTTCATCAGCGGACGCGGTGAAACGCCCTCTGCGAAGGCGCCGCGCCCGTGCGTGATCTTTTCGATGCCGATCAGCGACAGCACCGATTCCATCGGCACGTACTCGCCAAAAGGCACCAGTTTGATCTTGTCGTAGATGTCCTCGACCTTGGCCTTCTCGTTGAGAACCAGGATGCTGTTCAACGTCCGCGTGGTGGGCAGCAGGCGCCGGTCCGTCCCGACGGGCGGATCATGCCGGATCGCACCGGTGATCAGCGTCGTACCCGCTGGCAGCATTGTTCCGAGAACATCCAGCGCCTCGGGCGTCTCCAACGGAAAGAACGGCATGGCCGCTTCCGGCCAAATGAGATGCGTGACGCCCTTCAGCGAGTCCACCCTGCCGCTCGGATCGGCCAGTGACAGAGCGACATGGGCGTCGAAGATCTGCCGCTGATAGGCGGCCATCCATTTCTCGCGCTGAGGAACGCTCGGCTGCACGATGCGCAGCTTGACGTTCGGCACGAAGGCTTCCGGAGCGCTCATGCGCCACGCGCCGTACACATAGAGTCCTGCGATCGGAACGGCAGCGACGGCAAACGCCCGAACCAGGTTCGCAAGCGTCGGACGCCGCCGGTAATCGGCCAGGATGACCATCGGCGCGGGGAATATGAGAGCGCTGATCGCGGTCAGACCATACGCGCCGAACAGGGCGGCGCTTTGCATCAGCGGCAACGGATACGTCAGCGCATAGCCCAGGAGATCCCACGGAAAGCCCGTTAAAAGATGCCCGCGCAGCCATTCGAACACGGCGAGCACGATCGCAAAGACGAAGAGGCGCGCCAGACCTTCCTGCCAGAAGAGACGCGCGACCGCCGCCGCCGCCGCCCAAAACAGCGCCATGCCGGCCGGCAGCAGCGTCACCGCGAACGGCAGCAGCCAAGCGAATTTCTCCGCTTCGACGAGAAAGGCTTCGCCGATCCAGAAGAGATTGAAAAAGAAATATCCGAAGCCGAACAGCCAACCGGCGCTGGCCGCACGCCGCCACGTTGGGCTGGCGTCGATCAGCCAGATGAAGATCGGCAACGTCAGGAAAAGGATGGGCGTTACGAAAATCGGCGCGAACGCCAACGCCGAAAGTCCACCAGCAGCAAGCGCGGCGAGCGCCCGTCGCCAGCCTGAAAGCTGCGTGACCCACGAACGCGCGGCAGCCAACGCAGGCAACCTTTCGCTCTGCGCTTCCATCACGATTTCGGCGCTTCGGCTGAGGCTTTCGTGCTTTGTGGCAACGTTCGGGCCGGGTGAATTTTGACCTTCTTCACACGCCGCGGATCAGCATCCAGAATTTCAAATTCAATGCCTGAGGGATGATGGATCAGTTCGCCGCGCGCCGGCACACGCCCCAGCATCGAAAAGATCAGCCCGCCCAATGTATCGACGTCGCTGTCCTCATCGTCCGGCACGAGTTTGAGTTGGAGATGTTTCTCCAATTCCTCAATCGGCGTTCGACCCGCAGCCACGACGCCGAGCTTGGGATCGGAGACGATGTTGATCTCTTCATCCTCGTCGTGCTCGTCCTCGATATTGCCGACGACCTGTTCGACGAGATCTTCAATCGTCACGAGGCCATCGGTGCCGCCGTATTCATCGACGACCAACGCCATATGAATGCGGGTCGATTGCATGCGAATGAGCAAATCGACGGCGGGCATCGACGGCGGCACATAGAGAATTTGACGGCGTATTTTCACCGTGGTGATCGGGCGGCTGAGATCGAGCGACCGCAGCTCGACTTTTTCCGGCGCGTAGGAAATCTCTTCCGCGCCATTATCGGTCTTGCCGTTCTTCAGGGGGCGGCCAGTGGCTTCCGCCATGAACCAGCGGAACAGATCCTTGATGTGGATCATGCCGCGCGGATCATCGAGCGTTTCACGGAAAAGCGGGATACGCGAGACGCCGGCATCTTCGAAGGTCTGCAACAGCTCCGAGATCGGCTCGTTCTCATCGAGCGCCGTAATCTCGGCGCGCGGCACCATCAGCTCGACAACGCGGCTTGAACCGAACCGCAGCAACCGTTCGAGCATTTTGCGTTCGGCATCGGTGAAGCTGGTCGAAGCGTCCGCCTTCAGCGCCCCTTCGAGCGCATCGCGAACGCTTTGCGGAACCGCGAATCCAAGTTTGGCCCGCAGAACCTGCAGCCAGCCTTGGGCGCCGAGAGATCGGCCTTCCTCACTCAGAACGTCGGATGAGGACTTGTCGTGTGTGTGATCGGTCATAGCCATGAGGTCAGGGGCCGGTCATTCCCTTGTACCGGTTTCCAGCGCGCCCGTGTAGGGATTTGCGATGTCTAATTTAGAAAGAATTGAAATTTCAAGCGCTTCCATGCGTTCAGCGTCGTCGGCTGAGATGTGATCGTAGCCCAGGAGATGCAGGATACCGTGCACAACCAGATGTTGCACATGGTCTGCGACCTGCACGCCCTGCTCATCAGCCTCCCGGTAGACCGTCTCACACGCCAATATGACGTCGCCAAGGACTCCGTCCGGAACACCCTCCCCGGCCGGAAATGAAAGCACGTTCGTCGGCTTGGGTTTGCCGCGAAACTGGCCGTTCAAAACCGCAACGTTCGCGTCGGACGAGAGAGCGACGACGACAAATCCCGGCTGCGCGCACTCCAATTCTTCCGCGACGGCCATCGCCGCGCGCGAAATAAGATCCTCGGCGTCACCTAAACCGGGCCATTCGCCATCGTCCTCGACGACCTCGACTTCGATGGCCGACGGCATCGCTTGTGAAGGAACGGGCATCAGCCTTGCTTTGGCTTCTCGTAGGCATCGACGATCTTCGCCACGAGGTCTCGCCGCACGATGTCCTCGGCAGCGAAACGAACGATGGAAATATCATCGACGCCGTCGAGCAAATCGACCGCCTCGACCAATCCCGACTTCGTTCCGAACGGCAAGTCGATCTGCGACGGATCGCCGGTCACCACCATTTTCGAACCTTCACCGATGCGGGTCAGGAACATTTTCATTTGCATGCTGGTGGTGTTCTGCGCCTCGTCGAGGATGACGAAGGCATTGGACAGCGTGCGTCCGCGCATGAACGCCAGCGGCGCGATTTCGACGACGCCGGTTTCGATGTCCCGCTCGACTTTTTCGGGCGGCAGAACATCATACAGCGCATCGTAAAGCGGCCGCAGATACGGATCGACCTTGTCGCGCATATCGCCCGGCAGAAACCCGAGCCGCTCACCGGCCTCGACAGCCGGTCGCGATAGGATGATCCGCTCGACAAGCCCACGCTCAAGGCAATGGGCGGCAAAGGCTACGGCGATATACGTCTTGCCGGTACCGGCCGGACCGAGACCGAAAACGAGGTCTTTCTTCTCGATGGCGCGCATGTAGGTGCTTTGCGTCGGCGTTCGCGCCTTCACGACGCGGCGGCGGGTGGCGATCTGCGCCTGACCGTCGGACGTGGCGCCTCCTTCCGATCGCGCATGCCGGATCAGACCGTCGATATCGCCAGCACCCACGATTTCACCTCTTGCAATTCGTCGGTACAGCTTTTCCAGAACCTCGCGCGCCATCTGACAAGGCGCAGCAGCGCCGGTCAGAATGACAACGTTTCCATGAGCGTGCGCGTCGATGCCGAGGCGGTCTTCGATGAGTGCGAGGTGGCTGTCGTATTCGCCAAGCAGCTGCGTGAGCAGCCGGTTGTCTTCAAAGGGCACGACCACACGAGCGGTCTCTTGCTCCGACTTGTTCGGCCGTCTCGACACTGGCGCTGACGCCCCGCGGAATGCTGCCAATCGCGAACTCCTTCTCGCTATCGCCCTCGAATCGACCATCCAACCGCGACTATCATGCGATACGGTTGGCGCCGAAGGCATGTGGTTAACGCGCCACAACCGAACCTATGCACTAAAATTACTTTATGCCGCCGCGATGACACCTGAAAGGCTCACGCGCCGCGTTTCGTTCACGGTCACGTTCGCCGTGGTTCCGACGAGGTCACCCTCGGCCGAAACATGCACGAGCTGTAAATAGGGACTGCGGCCAACAAATTCACCTGGCTGGCGTCCCTTGCGCTCAATGAGCACGGGCAGAACATCACCGATGTTGCGGGCGTTGAAGGCCAGTTGTTGCGCTTCGAGCACGGCCTGCAAACGGATGAGCCGCTCCGACTTTACGGCGTCCTCGACCTGTTCGCCGTGGCCGGCGGCGGGCGTTCCCGGGCGCGGGCTGTATTTGAACGAAAACGCCTGCGCGTAGCC
>DATLJG010000101.1:0-7703 GCA_035538995.1 Hyphomicrobium sp.
AACGATCGCGCGTAACGCCTCGGCGCGCGTCGAACTTTCATCGGCCGCATCGAAAATCATCCGGTCGACGTCGGCCAGGATGGCGGGGTTCTGGTAGGCGGCCCGGCCGACCATGACGCCATCGACGTGATCGAGATGCGCTTGCGCCGCTGCGATCGTTTCGATGCCGCCATTGATGACGATCTCAAGCTCCGGCCGTGCTGCCTTCAGGCGATAGACGCGCCCGTAGTCCAGGGGCGGAACCTCACGGTTCTCCTTCGGCGACAATCCTTTGAGCCACGCCTTGCGCGCGTGCACGATGAATGTCGCGCATCCGGCCGCGGCGACGGCATCGATAAATCGGCGGAGATCCTCTTCGGCATCCTGCTCGTCGATGCCGATCCGGCATTTGACGGTGACAGGAACCGGCTGACGGCCGCGCATCGCCGCGACGCATTCCGCAACGACTTCGGGCTCGGCCATCAGGCACGCCCCGAAACGCCCCTCTTGCACGCGATCCGACGGGCAGCCGACGTTGAGATTGATTTCGTCGTATCCGAGGTCGGCGCCAATGCGCGCCGCTTCCGCGAGTTTCGCCGGATTCGAGCCGCCAAGCTGCAGAGCGATCGGATGCTCCGCCTCTGAATAACCGAGAAGCCGCTGGCGATCCCCGTGGATGACAGCATCAGCGGTGACCATTTCAGTATAAAGGAGCGCGTGCCGGCTCAACTGACGGTGAAAGACGCGGCAATGCCGGTCAGTCCAGTCCATCATGGGGGCAACACAGAAACGGTGGCTGAGCTTGGTCATACGAAAAGTTTATGCACCGAGATTTCTCATTGAGCTTCATTTCCGCCTTGTAGTGGACGAAAGGCGGCGCGCCAATGGCGCGATTAACGCACCTCTTTCGCCATAACGACCCCAGAAGCGCCCGACGGAACCCCGTCGCGGCTTGCCGGTTCGATGAACGTGCCGCGCTTTGGTTTATCATCATTAACGCTGCGCCGCATTCTTGATGCCGCAGGCGATACATCTGCTAGGTAAGCGAAATGCAATGAGTTGTCGGCGTCAGCCGCATTATTCGGAGATTGGACATGAAGCGATCCCGCGCAACATGGGCACTCTTGATTTCTGTCGCCGTACCCGGCCTTGCGAGCCTGACCCTTCCGGCCGTCGCGAGAGATAGCATCCCGGAAAGTCTGCGGCTCGAAGAGCAGGCCAAAAAGGACTACGAGCAGCAACCCGTCGTCCCGATCGAACGGGGCAACGCCCACCATCGCGATGTCGGCGGATCGGGAGGCGACATGTTGCTGTCCGACCCGGCGCTCACACCATCGACGCCAAGCACGACACCGCCCGCTCCGCCCGCCAACTCTGCGCCTAAATAATTCGAAATGCGCAGCATCCCGGCGTTCGGCTCAAAACGGTCCGCGTGACGCGATCGCGGCCATGACGTCGTTCAATTCGCCGATACGTCTGTCATAGGCCTTCGTGAGACACACGATATCGCTGCCGCAGGCGTCGCGCCTGCTCAGCCAGGCGCGCTGTGCATCCTGAATGTTGCCACGCTGACCCATCGCAACGAGCGACGTCGATACGGCGAACAGGGTCGCCATTCGCGCTTCCATCTGCCCGAGATCATAGTTCCGGCAGATCGTGCGTTCCGCTGGCGTGCTGGCCTTGCCGCAATCGATCGGTGCGTAGGTTCCGGCGTGGGCGGACGGCGAAGCGACTGCGGCCATCAACAGAATTATCGGAAAGAGCTTGCTCATGTGCGTTCTCCCGCTCAGTTCGCGTCTTCGTGCCTGGCAGCTTTTCATTGCCGCTTTCTTACCTTTTACGGCTGCGCCTTGACCGTTGACGTAACAACGGCCGCGACGGCTTTCGCATCCTTCGCTGTCGGATCGCGATCGCCAGGCAGGTCCGTGGTGCCCGGCGATTGCTCGATTGCAGCAAGCCATTGAGCCGTGCGTTCATAATCGGGATCGGCCAGAAATTTCTCGCTCGGCGTAAATCCGTCGGCGCGACTGACGGCCTGCGCCACGAGCTTGCGGAACTCCGGCACATCAAAATAGGACGCATGCACCAGTTCCTTCCAAGTGAAATAGGTGCTGATCGCCGTGTCCGTCGTATGCGGAGGCGTCGCGAACTGGATCCGGCCAATGGCTTGCCGGAATTTGGCGATCGACTGGCTTGCCGCGATATTGCTGTAGTCGGTCACCAGATCGGCGATGGGAGCCGACAATCGCGGCTGTGATCGATCGAGCCACGACGGGCGGTCCGCCGCTCCGGTCACAATCTCGCCCTCGGTATCGTTGCCGAACCCGGCGCGTTTGACTTCGGCGTTGGTGACGCCGTTCAAGAACCGGCTGGTGACGCGGCTGACGACCGTGGCGAGCGCATGAATTGTCGCCATCAGGATCAGCGCCAGGACACCAAAGATAATCGGCGTCACGACCATCGAGATTGCGAGCGACCAGAGCGAGTTTTGCCGTCGGCGTCCGGGCGTATCGTCACCGCCCAACGCCCATGACAGCTCATCGGTTACGAGGTGCAGGAGAAGGCCGCTGTTGTACGTCAGATCATGGCCTGCCCCGCAGATGATCCCGCCCTCGCAGGGCTTTCCGTCTTTTTCCAGAAACCGCTGGCGGAAGCGCATGGCGCGTTCGATCTCGGAGAAATTTGGATATTTGTCTTGGAGCGCGCGCCGTTTTTCACGGAACTGGCGCCAAAGCTCGGAGCGGGGCGACGACTCGTCGGCGGCGCCGGTGGTGTCTTTATCCGCCATGCGGCTGCGGCGGATGGCGCTGAGATCGTCGCGCAACGCCTTCATGTCGGCTTCGACCTCCGGAGTGAGGTTGACCTCGTAGACATGCGTGTAGATCCAGTTGGACAAGCCAACGATCGCCGGCGGAGACAAGAGCACCGCGAGATAAAAGAGCGGCAGCGCCACGACCGAGACCAGCGTAATCGTCGAAACCGCGAACGATGAACTGAAGAACGACAGGGTTGCGCTCGGCAGCAACGACAACCCCTGGATGGCTTCGTCATCCGGATGAGAAAGCGCCAGCCATCTGGCGCCGAAATTCTCGCGCGCGCGCCGCGTCACCCCTCGCCGGTAATCGAGCATGGAACGGCCATCGAGGTACTTGAACAGCAAGTAAATCGCAAAAGCGGGGATGCTCATGAACGCGATCGTCCAGTATTGCACCCGAGGAAAAAGCCCTCCGAACAAAGCGCGATCGCCGGTGAAGATCGTCGCCGCCTGGTAGATGAGCAGCATCATCAGCAGCATCATTGAGGCGACGAAGATGACTTTGCGGACGAGGCTCAACCGAGTCAGCAACCACAGCTCCTTGCGCAGGTTGATGAATGGCGTGCCGACCGTGATCCAGCGTTTCAGGCTTGGCAGTGTCTTGCGGCGCGCGGCGGCCTCAAGCAAAGCCGACGAGACGATTGAGCCGCCGTGGCTGTGTCCAATGACGCAGTAAGGTTCGCTTTTGGCTTCGAGCTCTCGCAGTGTTGTGGCAAGCCGCTTGCCTGCCGCGCGGCGCTCGACTTCGCTGTTGTCGCCAGGCCAGACGAACGGCTTCACATCCAAACGGCCGTCTCGCGACTCGACCAGTTCGCGAATATCCCGTTCGAAGGTGCTCGAAGGTTCCCACCACTGCACATCTGATGAGGTTTCGCCGTCGGGGCTGGGCTCCGTCGGCTTTGCAAAGGTGCCATGCACCGTAATGATCGTGGCCATCGCCCCCTCCCACATCCGGAGCATCGATCAGATGGCCGCGTAACCGGCGCCCATGAAGCGACAGAGTACGCACACTATCTTCCATCTCCCGCAGCGGCACGTCCGATGCCAAATTGGGCGGCCGGATGATGCCCCATTCTGTTCGGTGTGACAGCAGTTCGGGCCACCGGATTGCCGCTAAAATCAAGACGTGTGGCCGCAAAACCCCGGCCTTTCCACAGCTACTTATCGGTCAGCGATCGAAGCAGCGTCCAGCGCCTAGGATTCCGGCGTGTCAAAAAAATATTCTCCGGTGTCAAGACATGCGCTCCGATGACGATTTACGCGATGAGATCGCGGACTCCGCAATCCTCCGTGGAGTTGATGAGCGAATAGCCGATCGGCATGGCATCGACCGACCCGTTGCCGCCGGAACTCGTCGCCTGCTGCGTTCTCCGTTTGCGTGTTTCAGTATTGGGCATTAGTCGCGCCGCGTGTTTTCGCACGCGCGAAGGCGGAGCAACCGGAAAATTCGGGTGTGTGAGGAGCAATCTCCCGCACATCCTATTTTCACAACCGTGAGAAACGAGACTTGAGCTGCCGACTTATGTTTCTTCGGTCAGCGTTTGCATACGGATGAATGCCTTACGGAAAGTGGGAGACGGACATGCGCCAAGACAATGCGGCACGCTTTCAAAAATCTATTCTGCATCTGCTACGGCGTTTGGACCAGCACGCCACCCAGCTTTACTCCACCGAAACAAGCGATAACGATCTGACGCTGAGACAGCTTGCCATCATGACGGCGATCTCACGGGAGGAAAATCTCAGCCAGACGGATCTCGTGACAATCACGGGCATCGATCGATCAACCGTTGCCGGAATCGTCAGCCGTCTCATCCGCAAGGGGCTTCTGGATCGCCGCCGCTCACCCGACGATGGGCGCGCTTACTGCGTGAAACTTTCAAAGCGCGGACAGAAAGCAGTCGCGGGTGCGGACCGACTTTACACGCGAATTGAGAAAAAGCTGCTTTCCGGCGTTCCTGCCACGGAAGCAAGCCAGTTCATAACGACTCTGAAGTCCATCGTCAGCGCCCAGTCGGAAGATGCGGAGCAGTCCGTCGGTGCATGACGTTCCTGCCTCGCAATCGCAGCGATGAAGGCATCACATGAATAGTCTGTAATAGCTGGAATTTACGTTTGACCAGCGCGGCATAAGAACTATCATTCCGACGGCAGTCGGAGATGGGGAACGTGCCGAACATGCGCACAGCGCGACAGACATTCCGGTGACGTCTTGGCTACGTCACTGATAACGACTTCATCCGTACACCCGCGGGACCGCTTCGATTATTGGATCGAGACGGCCCGCAGTACCCTTGCACCGTTCGAGGCGAGCCCGCGTGATCGATTTTCGTTCGAGGGCGAGATCAAAGCGATGCCTTTCGCCGCGGGATCGCTGACCGTTGCCAGCAGCAATGGCTTGACGACCTGGCGAACGCCCCGACAGATCGCCCAATCCCGGGACACGGTCGTCGTCTGCGTTCAGGTCACAGGACAAGCAGCCTTCAGAACGAACGGCCGGGAAGCGCTTTTACGAAGCGGTGATCTCGTTCTGATCGATAGTGCGGTGGCAAACAAGACGGCAACTGCAATTCAATCCAAAGTCATACTGGTCGAATTCAAGCGGCGCGCAGTGGAAGCCCGGCTCGGACGTCTCGCGCAATGGACCACGCGGCGTGTCGATGGCTCCAACGGCGCGGGTGCGATCGTTTCGAATTTCATTCAGTCGCTGCCGCGTCAGATTCCGCTGGTGAGCGACGCGGCGCAAAATCAGATCGCGCACCAATTGATCGATCTGTTCGCTCTGGCGCTGACCGAGGGCGAAAGCATGGCGTCGGCTCAATCGTCCGGACGCCTGGTATCGTTGCTGCGTCTCAAGTCGGTCATCGACGCCAACCTCACGAACGCCAGCGTCACATGCGAAGACCTGGCCGCTTCCGCCGGTATCTCGGTTCGCTACGCCAATCAGCTGCTCGACGACGAGCACACGTCGCTGCAACGATTATTGTTCAGCCGGCGGATCGCGAAATGCCAGGACGTGCTGTCCGACCCGATGCAGATGCACCGTCAGATCAGCGAAATTGCGTATTCCTGGGGCTTCGGAGATGTCTCACACTTTGGACGCCTTTTCAAAAGCATGACGGGCGTCACCCCGCGAACCTTCCGAAAGCAAGCCCTCGAGCGTGCTGCACTGCGTTAGTGCATCTGCGTTGCACAGCATTTGAGGATTTCCAAATCCTTTCGGAACCTCGTCACGGCCATAGCCGTTTGATTGTGAGGTCGAGGGAAACTCCGTAGGCGTCCGTATCGCTCCGGCCATCTGTCGCCCTAATCGAAACGTAACCAAACTCTGCAATGGTGGCGCATCGATGCTCGCCAGAGATGTTGGAGCTTGTCTTGAGCGCCCGGCACGAGTTTCTGATCCGCGCAAAGGCGCTTCGAGCCGAGGCGACCGCAAGAGCCATCAAGTTCGTCGTGCAGACTTCGACGAACCTGTCTCGTGCCGTCTTGCTGGGTCTCGCGGCGCTGCTGTTCGTGCGCCCGCCGTCGGAGCGCATTGAGGTCGTGATCCAACCCGCCGACGTCGCGATCGTTCGCAACGATCCGGCACCGGCGCCGGAAGTTTCGCCGACAAAAATCGCTCCCGCTGCTCCTTCGGAAGATCAGGCGGCCAAGGTGAAGCCGGAAAGCGCAAAGCTGGAGCCTCCGGACGCTGCCAAGGCCCCCCCGCCCCCGAGTTTGGACACGAAGCCCCTTCCCGCACCGCTTCCTCCGGCCGAGCAAGAAGCCCCGCCGTGGAGTGACGCCGAAATCGCGGACGCGAAGGCCGAATGTGCGAAGCTTCTCGATAAGGTTTCGGTCGTCACCGAACCCCTGCCGCCGCAGAGAGAAGGCATTTGCGGCGCCCCTGCTCCTCGTGAGCTTAGAAGTTTCGGTGACAGCAAAGTCAAACTTCATCCGCCGGCGACGCTCACCTGCCCCATGATCGCGGCTCTGCACACGTGGGTCTCCGATAAGTTGCAGCCGATGGCGAAGGAAAAACTGGGCTCGCCGATCGCCAGCGTCGTGGCGGGCTCTTACTCATGCCGCAACCGTTATGGCCGGGCGCGCGCTCCGATCAGCGAGCACGCTCTGATGAACGCCATCGACATCTCCGCCTTCGTGCTTGAGAACGGCAAGGTAATCCGTGTTTCCTCCTCATGGACCGCCCCTCCCAAGGACGAGGCGGAAGACGAGCCAAAGCCTGACGCCGCCACGCATCGAAAGCCCGCCAACGGGATCACGCTCGCTTCGATCAAACGGGGAGCACGGCACAATACGGCTCCGCACGACACAGACGATAAGGACAAAAAGAAGCCGGACGATGCCAAGGACTCGAAGGAGACGGCGAAGATCGCGGCGTCCGAGTTCTTGCATCAGGCGCACGACGATGCCTGCAGGATCTTCGGAACGGTCTTGGGGCCCGACACGAACGCCGCGCACCACGATCACCTGCATCTCGACATGAAAGCCCGCAAACGCCGGTCGATCTGCCAATAGCGCACGCGAGCGCGCTGCGCCTCGATTATTCGGTGACGGCGAACGGGCGCGCAGGGTTGCCGGACTTGGCGATCTCGACCATCGTCTCGAAAGCGGACTCGATATTGCGTGTGTATCGCTTCGTGTCGAACAACGCCGAGGTTTCCCGATGGCGCGCGATCTTCGATCGAAGCTCGTCGAGCCTCGTTCGATCGCGGGCCAGGTTCAACGCGATTTGCGTATAGTCCTCGGTGCTCGACGCAATCAATTCCGGCAAGCCCATGCCCGTCAGAAGGCTTGCAGCAACTCGCCCCGAGAACGTGCTTCCAAGAGCGGTAAGCACCGGCAGACCCGCCCATAGCGCATCGCTCGTGGTGGTGTGGGCGTTGCACGGCAGCGCATCCAGGAACAG
>DATLJG010000102.1:0-5232 GCA_035538995.1 Hyphomicrobium sp.
GCTCGATCTGGCGCCCTTCTACGAGTTGATGGCGGACAGCTCGACCGTGAAAGTTTTCCATGCCGCGCGGCAGGATATCGAAATCATTTTCCTGAAGTCGGGCGTGGTGCCGACTCCGGTCTTCGATACGCAGGTCGCGGCTATGGTCTGCGGCTTCGGCGACAGCATCAGCTACGTCAATCTCGTAAAAAAGACGACCGGCACGAACCTCGACAAAAGTTCGCGCTTCACGGACTGGAGCCGGAGGCCGCTATCGTCGAAGCAGCTCGACTACGCGCTCGCCGACGTCACCTACCTTCGCAACGTCTACGACCACCTTCGCCAGGTTCTCGACAAAACCGGGCGGACGCCGTGGTTGCAGGAAGAGATGAGCATCCTGACGAATCCGGCGACCTACGATACGTCGCCGGAGAATGCCTGGCAGCGTCTCAAGTTGCGGGTCAAAGGACGAAAGTCGCTGGCCGTGCTCCTTGAACTCGCCGCTTGGCGCGAGCGGCTGGCGCAATCGCTAGACGTGCCGCGTGGCCGGGTTTTGCGCGATGACGCCCTCTACGACATCGCCAATCAAGTTCCGACGTCAACGGAAGCGCTTGGACAGCTTCGGACGCTTTCCGACGGATTTGCACGCTCGCAAAGGGCGAAGGAAATCATCGAGGCGGTAAAGGCCGGGATTGAGCGCGATCCGAAGACGCTTCCCAAAATCGAGCGCAACGAAGCTCTCTCCGCAGAGGCGAGCGCAACGCTCGAACTGTTGAAGGTTCTTCTGAAAGCGGCGGCCGCCGAACATGGCGTTGCTCCGCGCATCATCGCCGACAGCGACGATCTCGAACAGCTCGCGACATCGGATGAGGCCGATATTCTGGCGCTGCAGGGTTGGCGGCGAGCGCTGTTCGGAGAAGCGGCCCTGAAGCTCAAACGCGGCGAGCTTGCCTTGACGCTCGTCGGCGGCGAGGTGCGCGCGGTTCCGGCTTCCTAGTGGCGTTTATTTGCGACCCGGATCATATCCGTGCTTCTGGCGCCACTCGGAAAAGAAGTACGACAGGCTTTCGTCGATATCCTGCGGCAGCACGATTTTGACCGTCACGAGTTGATCGCCGGTTCCGGTCTTCGTGCGCACGCCCTTGCCCTTGAGGCGGAACGTCTTGCCGGAACTCGTGCCCTTCGGAATGGTGAGCTGTACGCGCCCCGCCGGCGTCGAAACCTCGACGCGCCCGCCGAGCACGGCTTCGTCAATCGTTATCGGCAGTTCAAGGAGAATATCATCGCCGTCGCGCCGGTAATCGGGATGCGGCCGCACCTTGATTTCAATGAGCGCATCGCCCCGCTCCGATCCGAATGACGGTCCTCCGGTGCCCTTTCCCTTGAGCCGCAGAACCTGACCATCCGTCACGCCTTCCGGAACGGTGAGATCGAGGATGCCCCCGTCGGGCAACGTCACACGTTTCTTGGCGCCGAGGACGGCTTCCAGGAAATCGACTTCGAGCGAATAGCGGAGATCCTGCCCGCGCGTGGCGAACCCATAGCCCTCGCGCCGAGGAGCGCCGCCGTGACCGAAAACATCAGAAAAAATGTCAGAGAAGCTGAAATCCTCAAAACCGCCCGCTGGTCCGCCACGAGCGGCCTGAGGTCCACGGCGCGCACCGGCCCCTGCTCCCGCTCCGGCATGCCCCCAGAACGGACGGCGAGGATCGCCTTTGGCGTCGATTTCCCCGGCATCGTACTGGCGGCGCTTTTCAGGATCGCTGAGAATATCGTTGGCGGCGGTGATTTTTTTGAAGCGTTCAGCAGCCGCCGTATTTCCGGGATTGACGTCCGGATGGCTCGCTTTCGCCTGTTTGCGAAATGCGCTGCGGATTTCCTCGTCGGTCGCGCGCCGTGAGACGCCCAAAATTTCGTAGAGGTCTTCCGCCATGGAGGCTGTCTTTGTCCTGCGAGCTTGTGTCTGCACTTTATCAGAATTTCTTGCGCCGCAATCGAGGCGAACTGCCTCCTTTACCCGCTTATTCTGATTTTGGCTTTTTTGCCGACGAGATCCGCCAATATATCGAATCGGCGGCGTAGTCTCTCGCCATCAAGTGCCGCATAGGCCGGCGGAATGGTCAGAACCAATGTTCCGTTTTCGAACGACAGGGGCGTCTGGTCGATGATGCCGGCCATGCCGATGGACAGCATGTGTGCGGTCCTGAGTGCCGCTCCGACGATCCGGGCGCGACGCTGGGCCCGCTTGCTGACGAGGCTGCGGAGCCGCTCGGACAGCTGATCCCCATTGCCTTCGGACGTTTCGTGCCTGTGGAAAACGGAGAGCGCCAAAAAGATGCGGTCCTGGTGATCGACGCCGCCAAGGCCGGAATGCGCAATGGTGTTGAGACTTTGCTCACCGCGATAATCGGGATGGGCGCGCCAGCCGACATCGGAAAGAAGGCATGCGGCATGGCGCAGGCGGCGTTCTTCCTCCGTCTCTTCGAGCGCCGGATCAGCGAAGAGCTGGTCGGTCCAGCGGCACAGCTCCCAGGCATGATCAACGGAGCGGGCGCGCAGGGTTGCGTAGTCTTCGCAAAAGCTAATCAACGGATCCCGCATCTGCTCTCGCGGCGGCAGCAGCCCGTAAATCATTCCTTCACGGATGCCGAACACCGAGAACACGACCTGACGCGGCTGCATGCGCTTGACGAGGCGCTCGAGGACGAGGGCGCCGAACGGCAGTACCTCGCGCCGGGCTCGGGCAATGCCGGGTAAATCGAGCTTCTTCGACTTTCGAACCTGTTCGCAAAGATCGAGAATTTCGCGCGACGTCAGCTTATAGCCCTGCATGACGCGCAGAGGATAATTGATCTGATCCATGTGGAGCTTCGCCAGCGCGCGCCACGTGCCGCCGACCGCGTAGAACGTGCGCCCCTCGCCGTTCGCAAGCCACGGCAGACTCGCCAATGCGGTGTCAATCACCTCGGTCGCGCGTTCGATCTTGTTGCCGGTCGTGTCGATGAGGCGAAGTCCGCCGAGCGGCAGAGTCGCGGCTTCCTTGAGCCGATCTCGCGCTAAATCGACGAGTTCGAGACTGCCGCCGCCGAGATCACCGGCAATGCCGTCGTCATCGACAAAGCCCATCATGATGCCTTGGGCGGCGAGTTGAGCCTCTTTCTGCCCGGACAGGATTTCTATGGGAACATCGAGGATGCGCTCGCCGCGATCAATGAAATCGCGACCGTTGCTCGCATCGCGGACCGCAGCGGTGGCGATGGCCTTGAGATTTTTGACACTCAGAATGCGAGCGATAACTTTGAAACGCGCAAGCGCCGCGAGGGCGCGTTCGACGGCCTCGCTTCCAAGGCTGCCGGTCGTCGCAACCGACCGTCCCAGGCCACAAAGTATCTTTTCGTTGAAAACCGGCGTCAGCGCGCGAACGGCGCCTTCATAGACGACAAGACGCACCGAGTTTGAGCCGATATCGATAACACCGATCGGCTCCATTTCCTTGATGCGTTCGTTGGCACCGGAGATTTCTTTCCATCGCGTCAAGCGCAGGCCTCAACCTCGACTTGGCTTGCGAAAGCGCAAAGGAAAACTCTCCTTGAGAGATTGCCCCCGGCCCGAAAGCGATGGATTTGTCATGAAGTATTTATGCGCGTTGAAGGCCTCTTCTCCGGGACCAGGTTGAATGCGCGTCGCACTCCCGTCGGAGTTGATCGTCCAGCTCTGCTGATTATCTCTCATATTCGCAACCATGATCTGATTGAGCACTTGTTCGTGCACCGTCGGGTTTTTCACCGGCGCCATGGCCTCGACGCGACGGTCGAGATTGCGCGGCATCATATCAGCGGAGCTGATGTAGACGGCGGCCTTGGGGGAAGGCAAGGGCTCTCCGTTTGCAAAACAGTAAATGCGGGCGTGTTCCAAGAAGCGTCCGATGATGCTTTTGACGCGAATGTTGCTCGAAAGGCCGGGAATCCCCGGCCGCAAACAGCATACGCCACGCACGACGAGGTCGATCGGCACGCCCGCGGCGCTCGCGTCATAGAGGGCGGAGATGATCTGCGCGTCGACGAGAGAATTCATTTTCCACCAAATGCCGCTCGGCTTTCCGGCCTTGGCATTGCGGATTTCCTCGGCGATGTGCGTCATGATCCGGTTGCGAATGCCGTGCGGGCTGGCGGCCATGCACTCAAGCTCGATCGGCTCGCCGTATCCGGTGACGAAGTTGAAGATGCGTGTGATGTCCCGCGCGATCATCGGATCGGTCGTGAACAGCGAAAGATCGGTGTACACGCGCGCCGTCTGCGGATGATAGTTGCCGGTGCCGATATGGCAGTAACTCGTCAGCTCGCTGCCTTCGCGGCGGACGATAAGGCCGAGCTTGGCGTGCGTCTTGAGTTCGGTGAATCCATAAACGACATGCACGCCCGCACTTTCGAGATCGCGCGCCCAACGGATGTTCGCCGCTTCATCGAAGCGCGCCTTCAACTCGACCACGGCCGTCACCGACTTGCCCGCTTCGACGGCTTCCTTCAGGGCTTGGATAATCGGGCTGTCGCGCGACGTTCTGTAGAGTGTCCATTTGATCGCCATGACGTTCGGGTCGGCGACGGCCTGACGCAAGTACTGCACGACAACGTCGAAGCTCTCATAGGGATGATGGACGACGATGTCCTTCTTGCGCACGGCGGCGAAGCAGTCCCCACTGAATTCGCGAATGCGTTCGGGAAACCGGATCGGGAACGGCTTGAACACCAAATCCGCTCGATCCGCGACGATCAATTGCGACGTGTCGGCGATCGCCAAAATACCGTCCTTGACGAAGACGCTTTCCTCTCGCACCTCCAGCTCTTCGACGACGAAATTGCGCAAGCGCTCGGGCATGCGCGATTCGATTTCGAGACGGATCACATTGCCCCGGCGCCGCCGCTTCAACTGGCTTTCATAAGAGCGGACGAGATCTTCGGCTTCCTCTTGCAGTTCGATGTCGCTGTCGCGAAGAACGCGGAATGTGCCCTGGCTCTTGATATCGAAGCCTGAGAAGAGCTCGCCGATGAAAAGACTGACAACGCTTTCGAGCCGAACGAAGCGGAGATTTTTTGGGTTCTCCGGATCGCCTTCCAGGCGAATGAAGCGTTCGAGCTGCCCGGGGAGCGGAATGAGACCGTTCATCGCCTTGCCGTCCGAGGGGCGGACCAACTCGACGACGATGGTCATGGCCTTGTTCGGGATGAAGGGGAACGGATGCGCCGGGTCGACCGC
>DATLJG010000103.1:0-17158 GCA_035538995.1 Hyphomicrobium sp.
ATCTTCATCGCACGCATGTTGTTGCGCGCCTGATAGTTGCGCACGCCATCCCAGGATTCGCCCTTCGCCCCGCGTGACACGAGGTCGTCCCAGGAAAATGCGTCAGGCTCCGACTTGAATAGCCAATAGGCCGGCATGCAGTGCGCCCTTCAATAAGTTATTGAAGCTGCCTATCGCGAATTGCGACGCTGCTCAAGCCGAGCCGGAAAACGCAAAGACCCAATGCTTGCAAGCATTGGGTCTTTGGACGCGACACGAAAAGGATACGCTTGAACAGCGTGGCAGCCGCCGTCCGAGGGACGTTTGGCCTGCGCATGAGTTCACTTTCTCAGAGCAACCTTGAAAATCGGTAAAGAAAGATGCGCGTGCGCACGGTCTCGGTATCAATCTTCGGCTTTGAGCGGCCGCTGCATCAATGCGGTTATCGCCTCGTCGACGCCGAGTTGCCCTTCGACGATGCTGTAAACGGCTTCCGCGATCGGCATCTCGACATTTTTTTCCCGGGCGAGCCGAACGAGCGCCGCAGCCGTATAGATTCCTTCCGTCACCGCTGAACGCGCCCCGAGCGTTTCGGAAAGCGATCGCCCTTCGCCGAGCGCCCGGCCGAGCGACATATTGCGCGACTGAGCACTGCCGCAGGTCAGGATGAGATCGCCGAGACCGGAAAGCCCGAGCAACGTTTCGGCACGCGCGCCCATCGCTTCGCCAAACCGGCGCAACTCCGCAAACCCGCGTGTCACGAGCGCCGCGTGTGCACTGGTCCCGAGACCGCGCCCTTGCACAATGCCAGCGGCGATCGCGAGGACATTCTTGACCGATCCGCCAAGCTCCGCGCCAATGACGTCGCTCGACCAGTAGAGGCGCATCTGCCGCGATGACAATGCCGCCGTCAGTTGCCGGCCGATCCGCTCATTGCCGCATGCAAAAGTCAGCGCCGATGGCAATCCGCGCGCGACGTCGGCCGCAAAGCTCGGCCCCGAGAGCACCGCGCATTGAACCTGCGGCGCCACGTCTTCGAGAACTTCGCCCATGAATTTGCCGGTTGCCTGTTCGATGCCTTTCGAACAGATGACAACCGGAACATCGGCCCGTAGGTGCCGGGCCAGCTTGCCGATGACACTCCGCAGATGCTGCGCGGGCGGGACGGCAAGAATAACGTCGCCATTGGCGATCGACGGAAGATCGGTCGTCGCGCGGATCGACGGATTGAGCTCGATGCCTGGCAGAAACACGCGATTGACGTGGCGGGAATTGATGTCCTCGACAATCTCCGGCTCGTACGCCCAAAGCGCGACCGCTGTGCCGTTGTGCGCAAGCGTCTGCGCGAGCGCCGTTCCCCATGCGCCCCCGCCAATGATGCTGACCGAACGCAATTGCAAAGCCGCTTCCCCCGATCAGACGCTGCCGGAACCTAGCACGCCGTGCGAGCGATTGGCTCGCTGATTGATGCGCCTCTCAAGCTTTGACCCCGGCGCCTATAGCCTTCACCGCGTTCGGATCGAGCGGCCAGCGCGGCTTTACCGGGGCGTCGAGACCATCGCGCAATCCAAGCGCGAGCCGCTCCGCACCGGCCCAGGCAATCATCGCACCGTTATCGGTACATAATTCCAACGGCGGCGCATGAAACGTGAATTCGAAGTCCTCCGCCACGCCGACGAGTGCTGTTCGCAAGACTTTATTGGCGGCGACACCGCCCGCCACGACAAATGGCTTCGGCCGTCCCCCCGAAAAAACGGGAAGAACCGCAGTCATGGCGCGGCGAACCCGGTCGGCGACACTGGCGCAGACGGCGCTCTGAAACGCGGCGCAAAGATCGGCAACATCGGAGTCCGATAGCGGCGCGACGCGCATCGCCGCATGGCGCACGGCCGTTTTCAGACCCGCAAACGAGAAGTTGGGATCGTCCCGGCCGAGCATCGGCCGTGGCAGGTCGAACCGGGCCGCGTTGCCCGATAGCGCCGCCTTTTCGACGGCAGGACCGCCCGGCATCGGCAGCCCCAACAGCTTCGCGGTCTTGTCGTAGGCTTCGCCCAGCGCATCGTCGATGGTCGTCGCGAGACGCCGATACTGGCCGACGCCCTCGACCAACAAGAGCTGAGTATGCCCCCCCGACACCAGAAGCATCAGGTACGGCGGGCGAACGCCGTCGGTCAGGCCGACCGTCAAAGCGTGCGCCTCCAGATGATTGATCGCCAGAAATGGCTTGCCTGCCGCCAGCGCCAATGCCTTCGCGGTCATCGCGCCGACAATGAGACCGCCGATCAGCCCCGGGCCGGACGCCGCCGCGATGCCGGAGACATCAGCCAGGCCAATCTTTGCTTCGGTCAGCGCCGCGCGAACCAAATGATCGACACACTCGGTATGGGCGCGCGCCGCAATCTCGGGAACCACGCCCCCGTAGAGAGCATGCTTGTCGAACTGCGAAAGTACGACGTTAGAGAGGATGCGTCCCTCGCCAGACGCATCCCGCTCGACGACGGCGGCGGCCGTTTCGTCGCAGCTCGTCTCGATGCCGAGGACAAGCAGGGAATCAGACGTGGATTCGGCGTGCGGCATCATCTCGTTAAGTTCTTGCCGGGCGAGGTTGGAATTCGCGTTCCTTTGGAGCATTAATGTCGCCCGAATTGGCCACAGGCCCAAGCGCCCCGCCTAGCATCCGGAGAAACATCTTTGCAAGCTGCCCGTATTCGCATCGGGACACGTGGTTCGCCGTTGGCGCTCGCCCAGGCCCATGAAGTTCGCGACAGGCTTAACAACGCGCATGGTTTCCCGGAAGGCGCCGTCACCATCACCGTCATCAAAACGACGGGTGATCAGGTTCTCGACCGGCCGCTGTCCGAGATCGGCGGCAAAGGCCTATTTACCAAGGAAATCGAAGAAGCGCTCTTGGCCAACGACATCGACGTCGCCGTGCATTCGATGAAGGACATGCAGACGGCGTTGCCGGAGCGGCTGATCATCGGCGCCGTATTGCCGCGCGAGGATCCGCGCGACGCCTTCATTTCACTAAAGCACGCCAATCTGGACGCTATGCCGCCGGGAGCCGTCGTCGGCACATCCTCGCTTCGGCGCAAATCGCAACTTCTAAGTAAGCGCCCCGATCTTCGCGTCGTCGATTTTCGCGGCAACGTTCAGACGCGATTGCGCAAACTCAACGACGGCGTCGCGGATGCCACCTTCCTCGCTCTCGCCGGTTTGAAGCGCCTCGGCCTTGAACAGCACGTCACGGCCGTGATGCCCGTCAACGAAATGCTGCCGGCCGTAGCACAGGCCGCGATCGGTCTCGAAATCCGAGACGGCGATCAAACGACAGCCGCGCTTATCGCGCCCTTGAACGATCCCACGACGGCGCTTGCGGTAACGGCGGAACGCGCCTTCCTTGCGCGCCTCGAAGGCTCCTGCCGAACACCGATTGCCGGGCAAGCAACGATCGACGGCGACCGTCTGTCGTTTGTCGGACAAGTTCTCTCTCCCGACGGCAAGCAGCAATATGATGTGTCTCGCAGTGGGCCGGCCGATGCCGCCGAGGCAATCGGATTAGCTGCCGCCGACGAGGTTCTGCAGAACGCCGATCCCGCGATTCTGGCCCGTACGAGCACCTGATGCACGTTCTCATCACGCGGCCCCGAAGTGATGGCGAGTCGTTGAAGGCAAAGATCGAACAGCTCGGTTGGCGGGCAACGCTCGAGCCGCTGATCGAGATCGTTCCCAACGCGATAGCGCCTTCCGACATTCAGGATGCGGGCACGCTGATCGCGACGAGCCGCAACGCGCTGAGGTCTCTCGCGGCCTCGCCGGCGTTACAAGCCGCGCTGGCGTTACCGCTTCTCGCCGTCGGCCCGGGAACCGCGGCTCTGGCGCGACAATTGGGTTTCAAAGATATTGTCGAAGGCGACGGCACCGGCGTGAGCCTCGTGCCCGAGATCGTCCGATTATCAAAGACAAACGCGGGAACATTCATTCATCTCGCGGGCGACGTCCTGGCGTTCGATCTGGCGGCAGCGCTGGCTCCCGAGCGCATCCCGATCCGCACGCTCATCGTCTATCGCTCTATTGCAGCCAGAACGTTCACGCCTCAAGTTGCTGAAGCCCTTCGAAACGGAGACATCGACGTCGTCGCCCTGATGTCGCCGAGGACAGCCGAAACATGGGCGCAGCTTGCCGGCAGCTTATCGCCATCGGTCGATTTTTCGGCATTGACCTACGCCTGCCTCTCGGAAAACGTGGCCAAAGCTCTATCAGTACGCCTGCCTGCCCAAAACATCGTCATCGCCGATCGCCCCAATCTCGATGAACTATTTGTCGTGCTGAAACGTCTCGCAGCCCAGCCGGAACCGGGGTAAGACTGCGGCCGAGGGCATTTACGGCCACCCGATAGAAAGCCCGTTTCGATCTAAGAAATCTTTGCCCGGAATTAACCGGCTTTGGGTGGCATACGCGAGTTTCGTACGGAGTCGTGAGTTTCAATGGCAGACGACAAATCGAGTACAGGCAAGGGCAGCACCCCCGGCGGCCCCGCCAAACGTCCTTACGCGACGCTCGACCTCAAGGCGACTGAGATCAAGATCACGCCGGTCGGCAAGGCCGGCGAAGGCGCGTCTCCACGCACCGCCGCGAGCGAAGCCCAGACGAAATTCAATGTTCCCCTCCCGGCCGCCGCGTCGACCTATGCGACGAAATCCGGCACGCGCGACCAACCGAACTCGGGAGCCAGCATGCACGCTGAATCCACCAAAGCTGAAAATTCCAAAGCCTCTGCGTCAGGCGCGCAGACCGCAAGCAAACCCGCCGACCCAAAAGTCGTCGTCGAAAGGCGTGGCGGCCTTTTCAGCCATCTCGTCGCCGGTATCGTTGGCGGCGCTCTCTCATTCCTGGCGCTGCAATGGGCCGTGCCGGAACTCGGCCTTGACGGCACATCGTCGCGTTTCGCGAACAGCACCGCGGCGCTCTCCGAACGTGTCGAAGCCATCGAAAAGAAGGCGACGCACAACGTCAAGGAATCCGAGCTGAAGACCGCCGAAGATCGCATCGCGACGCTTGAAAAATCCGCGCAGATGATTCCGGCGCTCACCGACAGCCAGCGACGTCTCGTTGCCGAAACAAAGGCGGCGCTCGCCTCGGCCGCTTCGGATTCGGGTTCGACGCAACTGATGGACCGCATCGGCAAGCTCGAAGACAAGTTCAAAGCCCTGGTTGACGCCGGAGCCAACGATCCGAACCCGTCGCGCATCGAGCAGCTTGCGGGACTGACGGCGAAAGTCACAGACCTTGAATCGAGCCTTTCGACACAGCTCAGCGCCTTGCGCTCAAGCGTAACGCAAGACGTCGAAAGCCGCGTCCAGGCCGCGACCGCCGCCAGCGAAACCGCCCAGGCAGGCACGCAACGTCTCGATAAGGATGTCGCCACGATCAAGACTGACACGGCACGCATTGAAGCGAGCATCAGCGCCAATCGCGATGCCGCCGCCCGCGTTGCCGCCGATCTGAAAACCGCGCAGGACGAAACCACGCAACTGAAATCGGCAATCGACACGGTCAAGGCCGAAGCCGCGAAACCGGCCGAGATCACCGCCGCCGTCACGCCCATCGCGGATCGCATCGCCACGCTCGAAAAGAGCGTCCAGAACGTCATTCAAAGCGAAAGCGCTCGTCAGCAAACAGCTGAAAAAGTCGTCTTGGCGCTTGAGCTTCAAAGCCTGAAGCGGGCTCTCGACAGCGGACAGGACTTTTCGGCCCAGCTCGCCGAGGTCAAAAAGCTATCGGGCAACAACATCGATCTCGCCCCGCTGGCGAATCTTCAGCAGAGCGGCGTACCGACGCTGACCGACCTCAAGAAGGATTTTCGCTCCGCGGCTAATTCGGCGATGGACGCGGAAAATACCTCACAGCATTCCGGCGTCGTTGATCGGCTCTGGGCGGAAGCAAAATCGGTTGTCCGCATTCGGCGCATCGATTCGAAGCCCGACGACAAGAGCACCGAAGCGACTCTTGGCAGGATGCAGGTGGCGTTGAACGACGGACGTCTCGACGCCGTACTCGAAGCCTCCAAGGATTTGTCTCCGGCTGCGGAAGACGCGGCACGGCCGTTCCTGGACAAACTTGAAACGCGGGTCAGCGTCGACGGCACCCTGGCGCAACTCGAAGGCCAGCTCAAATCATCCATCGCTCCGGGCTCCGAGCCCGCGGCAACATCAGCGCCTTAATCCAGCGAAGGGTTTGCGTCATGGTACGCCTCGTCGTCTATCTGATTACCATCGCCCTTATTGCGTCGGGTCTGGCGTGGCTCGCGGATCGGCCGGGATCACTCCAGATCGTCTGGCAAGGCTACGACATCGAGACATCGGTATTTCGTGCCGTCGTGCTTCTTGCAGCGGCAATCGCCTCGATCGTGTTTCTGTGGTCGGTGTTTCGCGCGCTCTGGAACAGCCCGGCGGCGATTGGCGATCGGCTCGTTCGCCGGCGCCAACGTAAAGGACTCGACGCCGTTTCGAGCGGCTTGATCGCCATCGGTGCCGGCGATAGCGCCCTCGCCTCGCGCTTCGCATTGCAGGCGCGGAAGGCGCTGCCGCACGAACCGTTGACGCATCTGTTGCGCGCCCAGTCCGCCGAGCTGTCAGGCGATCGCGCCACCGCACGCCGCATCTACGAGGCGATGCTCACCTCGCCCGAAACAGAGCAGCTTGGCCTGCGCGGCCTCTTCCTCGAAGCCGAACGCGAAGGCGCCAACGAGGCTGCACGGCAGTTCGCAAGCCGGGCGCTGCAGGCCAATCCGAAGCTCGGCTGGTCGTCGAAGGCGCTTCTCGATCAGCAGTGCAAACAGAAAGACTGGACGGCTGCGCTTCAGACGTTGGCGCACGCGAGAAAAAGTGGGCACATCGCCAAAGCTGCTGCCGAGCGTAAGCGCGCCGTCTTGTTGACGGCCAAGGCGCAGCAGATTGAAGACGACGCCCCAGACAAGGCGCTGACGCTGGCCCAGGAAGCCCATGGTCTCGCGCCCGACCTCGTTCCGGCGGCTGCGATCGCCGGACGCATTCTCTCATCGCGCGGCAACACTGCGAAAGCCGCCAAAATCCTGCAGAAAACCTGGGCCAAGTCGCCGCATCCGGATCTTGCAGCCGCCTATGCCTACGCCCGCGTCGGCGACAGCACGCGCGATCGTTACGACCGCATCCGGCAGCTTGCCGCCCTCAATCCTCATTCGATCGAGAGCCCCATCGCCGTTGCCACGGCGGCCATCGACGCACGCTTGTTTGACGAAGCACGCCACACGCTCGAACCGCTTTTGCCCGAGCGTCTGACCCAGCGCGTCGCCACTTTGATGGCGCGCATCGAAGCCGGTCAGAATGGCGAGAAGGGGCGCGTTCGCGAATGGCTGGCCCGCGCCATGAACGCGGCGCGCGATCCGGCTTGGATCGCGGATGGCGTCATCTCCGATCACTGGGAACCGACATCGCCCGTGGATGGCCGCCTGGATGCATTCCAATGGCGCGTTCCCGTCGAGACGCGCGATGCGACGCGCAACGAGATCATAGCGCGACGGCTTGAAGAGCTGATCGCGATTGAAGCCCCGGCCACGACGACAACCGCCGCAGCGGCAAGCCCTGAACGCAGCACGGATGAACAAGAGCCTGTCCCGGCTCCCGACGCCGCCGAAGTCATCGATGCGGAGCCGGTCACGGCAAAGCCGGCCGCCGATCCTGTTGTCGAACAGAAGCCCGCCGCTGGGCCGACAGAATCGGTAGCGGAACCGTCAGCGGTAGACGGCGCCGGGCCGCGCTCGGAAGCTCAACCTCAACCCGCGTCTGCCGTTTCCGCAAGCTCCACGCTGCCTGCGGAACGCGAGCCGCGATCCGCGCGGACTGAGGACGCGAAACTTTTCGTCGCGCCACGCGCACCCGACGATCCGGGGACCGAACCCCCGGAGCCCGAGCCGGAACAGCCGATTGCGCGACGCAGCTTCAGGGCCGCGAGCTAGGACTGGCGGAGCCTCCAAACGGAGGTTCCGTCGCATCACTTGGGTCGCAGCAAGAGTCGCTTCCTGGGCGCTTGCAATTCGGAACCGGGGAGGGTATCCCTCGCGCCTCGCCAACGGATAAATTCGTTGCCGGATCGCCGCTTTAGCTCAGCCGGTAGAGCACGTCATTCGTAATGACGGGGTCGTGTGTTCGAGTCACACAAGCGGCACCAATGAAATCAATGGGTTAGGTCTTAAGTCGCACCTACATCCACCCCACGATTCCCGATTTAATACCACCTTGATCCCACAACGATGCACCCCCGGTTCCTGAATGGTGCCGTGCTCGGCGCACCTACGGTGCTATGCATTCGCTCGCTCTGCTCGCTCACGCTTCCCGGCTGAGCTAAAGCGGCGGCAGACCTACGTTCGACACCGCTAGTCCTTGGGTGCGCGACTGTAGATATTGGAGCATCCATTCGCCAGACTTCTGCTACCCCACGGTGTACGTGCAAGGGGGGAGCCGGGGGCCTTGGGCCTTAGGAATTACCCCTCGAATCTTGCTAACAGAAATTCAGGGAGTTGGCAGAGACGCCGCAAGATCCCTTTATGATGAGGTTAGCTATGTCGATTGATACAGCAATCAAAGCTGCGCAAGAAAATATGGATCGCTACGTATCTTCTGAGAAAGACCCAGCCCAATACAATATCAGCGTAGCCCTTCGGAATATTGCGGAAGCGGTGAAGAAGCTCCAACGCGACATTGATATTGTGAAGGCTGGTATGAAATAGGGCCGCGTCGTGCTTGCAAATTTACAACACGAGTGAGCTTAACTGTTTTGAAGGTATTGTGGCGGCACGCCAATTCGAACGAATCGTCCTAGCTTTCAAATAGCTACGAAGGAGCGAAATCGTGAAAAGCGGTTTCGTCTTATTCGTTATTGCCGCTCAGGCAACCCTGCTGATCCCAGGGGATAACGAGTAAGACTGCTTAGCACCCTAAAGGAGCCGTGCTCCAGGCTTCCCCCATAAAGCAAGAATATCTTGCGTGTACGCATTGGCATAGTGCGATTCGCGCACATCACGATACGTTATGTATTGCTCGAAATTCACTCCCGGTGAACTTGTGACCGGAAAGACTCAATTAATCTCCCACAACCTAGGAACGCGCATTAATGGCCGATGCACCCGTTGTTCACATTGGAGAAAATTCTCCGGAGCAGGTTGCATTCAACCTGATGAAAGCTGTCTTGATCGCTGAAAAACAGCTGAACAGTGCGGACCGAAAGACAATCTTGGACACCTATTCAGAATGTCTGGATGCGGTCAAAGGGGCTCGAAGCTACCAAAGCAACGACCGAACATAAGTAGGGCCCCTACAGGGATAACCAGCAACCCTATAGGAGCCTTTCCCGGTGATGCGATGGTGACGAAATAAAAGACTAGATTTTAGGGTTTTAATTAACAAAATCAATAACTTAGTATCTTTTAGTGCTAAAAGTGATCCTACTTTCTTTCTCTCCCTGTAAAAGAAATATAGAGAGAAAAGAATTATACTTCACTTTTATCACATACCCCTTAGGCCGCCGCCTCCAGCCAACCCTTAGTTGGTCTTCAACTGCCTCATAAGATCAAAATTACTAAGGTTAGTCTTTAGACTGTTATCGTTTGCCGCCTCTAGGAAATCCGGCTCTTTCTTTCGGACCCCAATAAAGGTCTCCCCGTAGTTCTTCCTAGGGCCTCGGAGAACGCCACGTTCTTCCATGTTGGCGCTAAAGTACTTTCGCTGCAGCGTATCTTGGATGCTATTTGCGAAGCACCATTGCTGGTAAAGCTCATAGACTTCCGCCAACGGCATAATGGCTCCGGCTTCCTTCACTAGCTTGTCGTCAATGAAGCCGCTCAAGTAGTCATTATCGTATCGGTACTTCTCCTTAGCGTCTTTACAGACTTGAGGAAGTTCAGGAAGGCCGCTCTCAATATATTCGATGGCCCCTTCAACCAACCACGTAAAGACTGCATCCCGTTCCGTAAGTAGTTTCTCTTTTAACTTCGCATCTCGCGAGCTTTCCGGGAAACGTGCCTTGAAGGGAATGATCTCAGGTCTACGCCAGAATGACTCGGAAGCGTCCCTTACAGTCGGCAGATGATTGGCCATGAACCAAAGGTGATGCGTCGGGACAAATTCATAGCTAGCGTTATGCAGACGACTACCCCGGAGCTTGTCCCCTCCCGTTAGCCGTTTCACCATTGCTTCATCCCATCGCTTAGAGTTGTTAGTCTCCGATGCGACGGCAAAGCGAGCACCCCTTAGCGTGCCCGTCGCTTCAAGGCTTCTAGAATTCGACGACTTATCGCTGACTAGAAACGCCTCAAACTCAGCTACCCTGCCGTAGTCTCCCATGATCTCTAGGATTGTCTCTAGCAAGGTAGACTTGCCGTTCTGTCCCGAACCGTACGCGATAAACAATTTGTGCTCGCGGGTGGTGCCAGTGAGACTGTAGCCAAGCGCAACCTTGACGTAGTGGATCAGGTCTTTGTCGCCCAAGAAAATATCAGACAGAAATTTTTCCCAAAGATCGCTTCTTTTCCCCGGAGCGTATGAAGCCTCTACACGCTTCAGATTCATTTGATCTACGGAATGTCGAACTAGATCGCCCGTCGCTAGATCGACAACGCCGTTCCTGCAATTGATAGCCAACAGGTCATTATCAAACTGATTGACGCTCACTTGCGCCCTACCGGCTGCAAGTTTCAGCATGTCTTCAATGCGGCTTCTGGACTGTGAAGACTGAGCCCACTTCGTAAGAGCGTTCCGTCCCACCGTATCTTCACAGTCGCGTGCTTCGTCATAGATGCTGCGAACGGCAGCCTTTCCTAGTTCAAGTATTTTCTTACCTGTTGGCACGTATCGCGTGTTGTCCCACTCGTGCCAGCCCTCTGCACCAAACTCACCAATATATTTTACGTCCGGGTATTGCTCTATAAAGCGATCGCTATTCCCGGTATCGGTAGTGTTATATTCTATGCCTCGCTCGCTGAGGTTTTCACTTTCTTTTGAATACGTCTTAAACAAGCTCTTTTCTGGTTTTGGCATTTTCAAAATTACTCCTGTGATTATAATTTTCTTTCAAATAGTCCTTCAAAATACGAACCGTCTTAAATCGAATGTGCGACAACCCAAGTAGTTCAACATAGAACCACTTGCCGTACTTCTTTATCTTTATCCTTCTCAGCACTTCTCAGGTCCATTATAAATCAAAATATATCCAGCCACTTTCCTCCGCTTGTGTCTATCGTTTGCACAAGGCGACTCGAAATAGCCCAAGCTCTTTCCTATTGAATGTTGGGAAAGGTCTTCGTTAGCCGGTACTTTGTGAGAATGAACTTCACCACAACCGGGACAGACCACATAAACGAGATTGCTGGAGCCCCATAATCGAGAATAGCAAAATACAGCTTGCTCATTGGACATGCGGCTTTTCTTCGATACTCATCGCATACCGTATGAAGTTACGATCTCGCCTCTTGCCAGCACGCTTGTCGCCGTTCATCAGCAACAAATTCTCGCGGCGAAGATTCATCGGATTCGAGTCCTTGTAACGGACTATCTGCCCTATATCTGCATCAAGCAGGCAGCGGGCTACGCTGACTTTCGAGTTTGTAATCGCAAGCGCCAGCACGTTCTTACGATTGTATGCGGTCGTCCAGTTGGGGTTGAGCTTCAGTTTATGGATTAGAAAATCGTAGTCGTTCTTCCATAGTTCAACGGTTCTATCGCCCTTCCCGTTGACGCTGACCTGAACTAGCTCGCGTCCATTCTCAATCACAGTTTCAACATTACGTCTGAGTTTGACCATGTATAAAAAATCTCCATGCGTGTGGCGCATCCGAAAGGACCAGACGGACACGCCACGACTAAAATTTAAGCTACGCCTTCCTTCTCTTGTTGTTCGCGCTTCGCGTTTGCTAACTCGCATTCTAAGAACGCCTTCTCAATTATCTTGTGTTCCTCGATCTCGGGAGGCAGTGCAGCCCTTGTACCGTTGAGCTTTTCTTGCTCTCGCTTGATCCGTTTCCTTTCTAGAATCGCAGCTCCGTTCTGCTTGGCTTGCTCGCTGCCGTAACAGTCGATTGCTTTGTGCATCAATGTCCGCGAGGTAAACTGTCCCTCCAACTCGGGAGGAAGCTTACTGCCGTCCATCGTCTGTACAGACCAAAACATTTTGCCTGATGCCGTATCGCAAATGCAGAAATGTCCATCGTACTGGTAGTAGATCATTCCATCACGACACCCTTTCGGCATGTCGGGGTCCAACTGAACCAGTTGCCTTGCCTTTTTCAGCACGGCTTCCTCGATCCCCGAGACGATCCAAACGTCATCCTGATTGTGATATTGAATACTTTTGACCATTAGCGTGCCGCCTTCTTCTTCGAAGGTTTGGCCTTTGTTTTCGTCTCCGGGACGCCATAGTTAGAGTTTGGATGCTGACCAAGCCCATTACCAATCCTGAGACGGTTCAATTCCGCCACCGACAATGGTTGGCCTTCCTTCGTGACTGGCACGATGTTGACTTGAGAGGTGATGCCTTCGGCCAACGTCTTGCTTCCGAGGCCCATATCGTTGGTGCCGCCGAGAATAACTTTCGAAACATTTTTGTTCGTCATTATGATTTACTCCGAGTATCAAACTAATTTTCTATATAGCTGCTCAACGACCGTGAGCTTAAAATCCCTGCTGGCATTAGCGAGGCGAGCCATCAGGGCATCGACTTCGATTCCAGCGTACATCTCGAACTCAGCTAGTTCGATTTGCGTGAGGTCTTCGATCTTTGATCGTTTGAGTTTGTTTGCGTCTTTGTAGGGCAAATGTTTTCTCCTTTGTTTTGATGAGCAACGACGTTGCGTTGCAGCGCATCTGCGATGCTTGAGCCGTGTTGGATTGATGAGGGAACGCCAGAGGATAAAGCCTTCGAGGGAAAGGCTCGTCCCCTTGCACGGCTAAACTCAAGGGTCTCTGGCGCTAATGGGAAAAGAGGTTAGGCAGCCCGCTTGTGGGCAAGGGCTTTCGCACGCATGCAAGCCTTACACTCGGGATGTTTCCCGTTATTGCCCTTGGGGTGGTTATAGAAATCTGCCAGGGGCTTTTCTTCGCGGCAGGAGGTGCAGGCCTTAAAAGGCTCAGGAAAGTTTAAAACCACTGCTTCGGTAGTCGTAGACTCAGGTGAGTTTAAAACCGCTGTAGGACGCTGCTGGGTGCCTTTCTGTGGCCTTTGAAAAGCTTCCGAGAACTTTTGCCAGTCAGGCTGTGCGCCTTGTCTGGATAATGTCGTAAAAAACCCCTCGCGCTTCTCAAGCTGCTGTTGAGTCCAGTCTGGACCTAGAAATTTGATGTAGCAGTTCATCAAATGAATCTTGTGCCGTGCTTGCTCACGTGTGAGCGGCACATAATCGTCGAACATAAAAACCTTTCGGCCCTTGAGACGGGCTCCGTCGTTGCAAATTATTTTGTGGGAAATGGAATGAAGCTGGCGTGATACTACAACGCGCATGTGTTCATTCTATATGTATATTATATCAAATAAAGTGGGCAAAGTCAAGAAAAAAATGAGAGGTCCATTCTGCGGACATCAAAGTTATTCAATAAACTTTGGGATTTTTGGAACATTATTTTTCATAGGTTCGTTCTGCGGGTCACTTTTTCAAAACGTCAAAAATAGGGGGTCATAACTTTTTCAAGTGTTTCACCACAGACAGAACCTAGAAATGTCAGCTCAAATACGAGACTTCACGCAAGCTAAAAGTTCGGCAGCATCATACGCTTCATATTCATGTCCGATGGAACGCATGAAAGCGAACGGCGGGTATCGCGCCTCAAGCGTCAGAAGACGGTGCTTAGCTAAGCAAGCGTTCCATTCATGTGGAAACTGATTACCGTAGTGACTAGCAAATCTAAAAAGCTCTAAGGATGCGGCAGAGCGTATGTTGTCGCACTCGTTGAAAATGAGCATGGCACGATCACGTTCTTTGTCGTCGCCAGTAAAAGGATATTTTTTGCTCTTCAGAAATTGCTCCGCGCAGAACATTCGATCCAAGAGGTATTGGTATTCAACATTTTGCGTAGTTGTGCGCATCAGCCGCTGCGCTTCCTCGCTGAGCTCGCGCCCCTCCGATTTCGCAATAGCCAAATATTCTTTAGTTTTTTTTTCGATTTCATGTCGAACGACCGTTTCTTGATTTGAATAAATCTCGCGAGCTCTGGTTTGCCAATCAAAAACCTCTTCAGCAATAGCAAGCGCAGAGTGCATCAGGGTCATGATAACTACGAGATAGATTTTGATCATTTGCATCTACCGCAGATCCTCAGGAGCAAAGCTATGGTGTAATGGGCAGATTTTAAATAACGCGAACTGTCTGTACACACGTTTCGCGAGAGTCCAAAAGTGTGCGGCCCAGGCACGCCAATGGCGTCGTTCGATTGTTGATTTTTTCAGCGGAGCGTTAAGTCGGACGGGAAGACAAACCAAGGTCTCTTGGCATTTGCCTTTCACGGTAGATGGCCACAAGGCGAAACCACACGCTCAAGCCGCAGTCGCGGCCAGTGAGACTCGGTGACGTCTCCTGTTTGTGGAATGGCTATGCTGCGAACTCCGCACTCTCGGTTTGCACGCTTGTCCCCTACACCCCTGCTCGTATACGTGCTTCACGTTCCGAAAATTGCAGGTTAGACGGGAACCAAGCTAACTCCGAACGCATCGTCTTACTGATAGCTTCCGCTCGCTCTGATTCTTCAACTGGCACATGCTTCTGCCAGCGATCAGGCCGGTTCACACCCGAGGAAAAAGGTGCTGCAATCAATTCTGCCAAGGTGCCAGAGCGGGGTCGCCAACCTCAACTCGCCTTCAGTAATCCTGCACTCACCGCATGGTCGGCAATTCCATGCTCTTATATGCACCCGCCCCGTAAAGCCAATTGAGCGGGAGTAACGGACAATGGCATGTCAAAAATTACGACGCATTAAATTCTGAGCGATCAAAATTCTACAAATTAGGAGTCGCTAGGCTTAGGTAAGGCCAGCAAGCTATCAAACTGTAGCTCCGGGGTTACCCCTTGGCGAAGTCTATCTATGTAGCTGGACCATGTAAGCAGGGCTTGCTTGCGTTCCTCAGCGTATTGAAACCGCTGGTAGACCCTTACTAGGGCTGCATCGATCCCCGTTGCTTTCGCTGCTGCCGATCCTGAGATGTGATTCAGGACACGTTCAACGATATGCGGAGCAATCCCAAGGGACGCTAAGCCGGTTGCTCCGGTGCGTCTCAGATCATGCACCCGCCACGGCTCTAGCTTGCTGCCGAATATCTCTTTGATCGTTTCGTCTAGGTCGTGTTTCGCATCAGAGAAGGCGCTGATGTAGGTCGTTTCGGTAGACGGAAAGATGTGAGCATACCTAAAGCGCCCTTCGCCAATTCTCGGAGCACTTGCGGCTACGTCTTCGATAGTTTCCCAAGCCAAGGGAGAGAGATGGACAAGGTGCTCCCTGCCGTTCTTTGTCCGGCTACCGGGAATGATCCATTCTTTTGTTCGATGGTTTAGCTCGCACCACTGCATCCCTGCCACTTCGTCACGACGCTGTAGGGTCAGGATTAGAAGTTTGTAGAAGGCCCCATAGGGCAAGCCTGTATGGTCTAGAGCTTCCCACACTTGCGCTAGCTCATCAGGGTTTAAGATGCGCTCTCGTGCTTCTGAGGGCTCCGGAGGCGTCATACCGTCCATAGGATCGAACGGGATTAACTCGCGAGACGCACACCATTTGAAGAACGGGCGAATGGCATTGAAGACTTGCCTAGCGCCAGACTTCGTAATGCGTTCTTTGTTATCGATGAGAGTTGTTATGTCTGACTTCGAAATGTCGGAGACTAGCGTTTGATCCCGTAGCTTGGGCAAAACTTCAACGTTGAAGCGTCTCCCTACTTCATACCAGTAGGTGCCGGGAGTTTCCCAATCATCAGCACGGTGCTTCGCGTACCATTGGGTGTAGACGTCCTTTAGCTTGCCGTTGGCGTATGCCTCGTGCTGCTTATTCTTTTTCTTTCGCTTCTCGTTCTGCGGATTGATACCGGCTGCTATCGACGCAATGAGCTTGTGAGCTTCGGTCGTGGCGTCGTCTAAATCCATTACGGGGTATTCCCCGAAGACGAATAGGACTTGCTTGGCGTTGCGCCCGCCCTCTCCTAGCCGTCGCTTGATGAGCCAAACTGCCTTGCCATTAGGGGACAAGCGGAAGGCAAAACCTCTCAAGCTCTGATCCCAAAGGGTCGTTGCTTCCCCCTTGTTCACGGTCCTTTCGATGAGCTTGTTTGTGAGCTTTGGCACGTGGAGAAAATCCTAGAATTATATAATAATATCAATGAGTTACTGCGTATTTTAACACACTAGGAAACTATGGTGTGTCTCACGACTAGTGAAATATATAATAAAATCAATGATTTAGCGACGATTTAGCCTACGCAAACACAAGAAAAAAGCAGGCCAGACCATTTAAGGTTTGATCCCACTTTGATACCACATATTCGGATTTGATACCACCGAAATCCACAAGTCTGCTGCTCGGAGATTCAGATATTTTCTAGTAAATTGAATGGATTGATGGTTGTCTCTAAGAGTCGGACGGGAGTTATCGCACGTCATTCGTAATGACGGGGTCGTGTGTTCGAGTCACACAAGCGGCACCATCCAAACATTTTTCAATAAATTCAGATAATTACTTTTCATGAGGCGGCGGCCAACGCCTGCTTGTCTTCGCTCTTGAAAATGCTTCGCTAGAGCCGACGCACCTTTACGATGTTTTCGACGAAACGGTTCGGTCCATTGTTTGCGGCGCCAACCTTCGGCAGTCTACCTTCGCTCATCGATCTTATGGACGGAGCCAGAGCTGAGGACGGTGTGACTCATGCAAAAGATCATCTCCCATTGGAGTTCGGCAATCGGCTTCTCCGCCGTCCTTTCGCTTGCCGTCGTCGCCAGCGTCATTGCGCAGGACAAACCGGCCCGAGAAAGCCCCGAACTGGCGTACAACGACTATTGCCGCGAGTGTCACGCTTTCGATAAGGGCGACAATCGTCTCGGCCCAACGCTCTATGGCGTGTTTGGCAGGAAAGCCGGATCGCTTACGGGCTATGATTATTCGATTTCGCTCAAGTCTTC